>JAMOPZ010000112.1 GCA_027064245.1 Campylobacterales bacterium | reverse complement strand
TTTTTAATAACTATGATATAAAAGAAAAACCTTATATCCTAGTATATGGTAAAGTTATAAAAGGTGATATGGAAAAATATAAATACTTTGATGGTATGACAGTATCTCAGCTGTTTAATATGATCACTTTTAGAAGTGAAATATACAATACAAATAAACAGAAGATAAAAGAAGATAAAAAAGATAAAGAAAATACAAAAGAGGTTAGTTTTAATATAGAGGATAGGGAAGCACTTTTAGTAGATAAAACAAAAATCAAGCTTATAAGAAACTCAGATAATACAAAAAGTATTTTTTTATTATCTGCTACTGATAATTTTGTTTTAAAACCATTTGATGAGATAGAGTTTTATAACTATTTTGATACTCACCCAAGGATGAAAGTAACTATAACAGGAGAAGTTTATAAAAAAGGTAGTTATTTTATAAATGATAATACAACTTTAAAAGAGCTATTAAATTTAGCTGGTGGTATGACAGAAAAAGCATATAGACAAAAATTTGAATTAGTAAGATATAAAATTAAAAATAATGAAAGGGTAAGAGATATAAAAAAATATGATCTTCAAAAAGCATTAAATAAAGATTTTAAATTAAAAGCACATGATGAGATAAATATTTTTACTATTCCAAATTGGTACGATGCAAAAACAGTTATACTCAAAGGTGAAGTTAAATTTCCTGGTGTTTACAATATAAAAACAGGTGAAAAACTATCTGATGTTATACAAAGAGCAGGTGGCTTTACTTCTGAAGCTTTTATAGAAGGTGCAGTTTTTACAAGAAAATCTATAAAAGAAAATGAAGAAAAACGGATGAAAGAGGCGATGTTTAAATTAAAACAACAAATAACATTTATTTCAGCTAATTCAAATGAGATAGGTACTCAAAAGAAAAGTTCTCAAGAGTTAACCAGTGTTGTAACAATGCTTGAAAAACAGATGCAAGAGTACAAAGCATTAGGTAGGCTTGTAGTATATCTTGATAAAAATTTACAAAATTTTAAAACAACTCCGTACGATATAAGATTAGAAGATAAAGATATGTTAGTTATACCTAGTTTTAATGATACAGTATCTGTGTATGGTGAAGTTATGAATCCAAGTAGTTTTATATATTCAGATAAATTTTTAGTAAATGATTATATAACAAAAGCAGGTGGTATGACTCAAAGTGCAGATGAGGATTCTGTATATATGATTATGGCAAATGGAGAAGCAAAAAAAGTTGAGTTGAATTCACTTTTTCTTTCAACCAGTAAGGTTAAAGCAGGTTCTACTATAGTTGTACCAATGAAAGTAAATAAAGTTTCAAATATATTGGTATGGAAAGAGGTAAGTCAAATAGTTTACCAATTAGCTATAACAGCAGCATCTCTTAATACAGTTGGGGCATTATAATGCAAAATATATCAGCCCAAGAGAGCTATATCCAAGAGGATGAGATAGACTTAAGAGAGTTATTCTCAACTATTTGGAAAAATAAACTAAAAATTATATTTTTTACATTTATTATTACATCTTTAAGTATAGTATATACTCTTTCTTTACCAAATAGTTATAAGTCTGAAACATCACTAGTTCCTCAAACACAAAATAAACCATCTTTAGGTGGTTTAGGTGCATTAGCGGGTATGGCTGGTATTAGCTTAGGTAGTAGTAGTGGAGATATAGATACTGTTACATCTTTTAATACAATTTTAAATGATTTTGAGTTTCAAAAAAAAGTTATAGAAAAATATGATTTAATAAAAAAGATAATTCCAAAAGAGGAAAATCTAGTTTTTGCTATGGGTATAGATGATATTTATAAGTTTTTTCATAAAAATAATACAACTAAAGAGGTTGTATCAAAAGAGGAGCTTTTATTTGAAACATATAAAACTATATTAAAAACAGTGTCTATATCTTCTGATAAAAAAAGTGGTATAATAACACTAAGTGCCCAAAGTTATGATAGATATTTAGCAAAAGAGTTAGTACAGATATATCTAAAAGAGTTAACTACTCATTTAAGAGAAGTAGAGATGAGAGATACACAAAAGCAAATAGATTACTACACAAAAGAGATGCAATTGATAGATGAAGTAGCAATGAAAGAACAATTAGGTCAATTAGCATCATCACTTATACAAAAAAAAGTATTATCAATGGCAAATGAGCTTTACAATGTAAAACAATTTACAAAACCACAAGTAGCATATATAAAAGATAAATCAAAACCAAAACGAGCTTTAATAGTAATAGTAGCTTTTATAACATCTATAATATTAGGTATATTTATGGTTTTCTTTTTAGAATTTATTAAAGAGAAGTAACTATAAATTTTTTATAGTTACTTTAGTATATTTTATACAGGTAGTACTCTTATATTTTCATCTACTTTTTGTTTTAAAGTAGCCTCTATAGCATAAAGTGTCCCAGTAGATCCACTAGCACAAGATCCACAAGCACCTAAATATCTAATATATATATCATAATAAGGAAGATTCTCTTTTATATCAATAATCTCCATATCTCCACCATCCATAACAAGCATAGGTCTTATATATTCATCTATTATAGCATCTACGGTTTTGATTCTTTGTACTATTGTCATCTTATCAAAAGTTAAATCTCCATTTTGGCTTGCATCTGCTGCTGTTTCTCTTTTTTCTTGGTCTAATTGAGCTCTAACATCTGCTAAGATATCTACAAGATATATATCTTTTGGTTCGTGACCACCAGGTCTTATACATGATTTACAATATGCTCCAGCTTTAGTGATCTTGATAATATCTTCTACCTCTTTTATATCATGAGTTCGTATAGCATCGATCACCTCTTGTTTTGTTACCCTTGCACATTCACATACAATATCAGAATTTACTAAAGCTTCTCTATCTACTCCTTTATATTGAGCAGCAGCTTCAAGTATAACATCATAAGCCATAACACTACAGTGCATTTTTTGAGGAGGAACTGCTGGAGTATCTTCATCATCTCTTAAAAATGCTTCTACATCTGTATTTGTTATATGTGTTGCTTCATCTACTGTTTTACCCACACAAAGCTCTGCCATAGCATCACTAGATGCAATAGCAGTTCCACATCCAAAAGATTTAAACTTACTTTCTAAAATTTTATCTGTTTTTTCATCTACTACCCAAAAAAGTCGTACTGCATCTCCACAAGACTCAGCTCCAAAGTCAGCAACTACTAGTTTTCCGCCTAATCTTTTTGCATCCTCTTGTGTTAGTTCACCTAAAGCTACAGGATTATTCATACGATCTTGAACTTTTTTACTGTATTGTTCCCATACATTTCCACTTACTAAATCATTTCGTGCCATTTTAGTTTTCTCCTTTTTTTAATGTTCTTCTACATATGCACTAAAAGCTTTTTGTTTTGCATATGTCATAGATATACCTCTGATTCTCTCTACTATTTTTGGTAATTTTTCCATAATATACTCTATCTCTTCATGTGTTGTAAAGCGACTAAGTGCAAACATCACTGTTGCATTTGCAATGGCAGTTTCCTCCCCTAGTGCTTCAACAACTGCACTAGCTTCAAGATCTTCACTACTACAGCTACTTCCAGTTGAGATAGATATACCATTTTGGTACATATCCCAAAGCATCGCTTCACCCTCTATACCTTTAAAAGAAGCTACAACAATATTGTTCAATCTTTTATCTTTTGGTACATAAGATTTTGTATCTGGAATACTTAAAATTAACTCTTCAAGTTTATCTCTTAAAGCTCCTATATGGTTTTTCATATATGCTATATTCATATCATTATTTGCCATCTCTATAGCTTTTGCCATAGCAAAAATACCATTGTTATATATACTTCCTGCTCTTTTACCACCCATCACATTTTTAGATCCATGAACTAATGGTACAAATGGAGCATTAGCTTTTATAAAAACTCCACCTATACCTTTTGGACCATGAAATTTATGAGCTGAAAAAGTAAAATAATCTACATCAAGATCTGTTAAATCTACTTTTATTTTACCTATAGCTTGAGCTCCGTCACTATGAAAAGGCACTCCTGCACCTCTTGCAATTTTTGCAATATCTTTTATAGGTTGGATAGCTCCTGTTTCATTTGAAGCCATAAGTATAGATATAAGTGCAGTTTTTTCTGTAATAGCTGCTTTTAACTCATCTAAATTTATCAACCCATTTTTATCGGTTTCTAGATAAGTTACCTCCATACCAAAACTTTTACAATATGAAAGTGGTGCTTTTATACTTGAGTGTTCTGCAACACAAGATATTATATGATTTTTTCCACTACCTTTTAAAAACATATCTAAAAATGTTTTTATAATTGCATTATTTCCCTCAGTAGTTGAGCTTGTAAAAACAATATCATCATTATCACTAGCATTTAAACTATTATAAATAGTATCATAAGCTTCATTTAATTTTGCTCTTGTATCTATACCTTGTTGGTAAATTACATTTGCATTTCCAAATATATCAGTTGTTTCACATAAGATCTCTTTTACTTTTGGATCTAGTTTTGTTGTAGAATTATTGTCTAAATATACATTCATAATCTAGCCTTTATATTAATTTTTGTAAGTATAACTTAAATAAGATAAAAATAGTCTTATTTAAAATAGCTACATATTTTTTATAGAAATTGGTTTAATAGTTTCTTGTGAAAATACTTTTTCTATAGCAAATGGAAGAATATCTTTTAGCTTTCCAAAAGCAACAGGAGCTATAAATCTTGTATATTCAAAACTTTTTTCTTCATCTGTTACCCCATCATATATAAATGATATCTCTTTGCCTTGTTTTTTTGCCCATTGAGCAATATTTGATGCATATAATGATATATTTGGATGGTGTTTATCAAACTTATGCCCCCAAGCAAAAAAGATAAATTTACCATTGTAGCTTATATTTTTATAATCATGATAGTTGTCATTTTTTGCAAAAACAGTCAATAAATTTGTATTTATTTTTTCCAAATCCATATCAAATACCTCTAAAGCAGATGTAGGTTGGATATTATCTTTTATATAATTAAAAAGATATTTTACCTCTATTAATTTACCTTTGTATCTATTTTTTAAACCTTTTGAGATTATTCTTATCTCACTATTTGGTTCTATTTCTGTAAATTTATTATTGAAACTAAACTCTTGATCTTGAAGCTTTTGATCTGATTTATACCCTATAGGATATAAAAAAGGATTATATAAAAAGATAGTCCCTGCTACATTTTTATTTTTTTTCTTTAACAGTAGCTCTAATTCTTTAGTTTCTAATTTTTCATCAAGATCTTTATTTATATAGATATATGTTTTTACTAAATATTCAAGATCATGTACAATTTTGTATTTTCCAAAAATCTGCATTATACTAATGCACCTAGTTGTTCACCTGCTAGTAGATGAAAATGTATATGTTTTACCTCTTGACCACCATCTTGACCAATATTTGTAATAAGTCTATACCCTTTTTCCTTAACACCTAAAGTAGCTGCAACTTTTTGGATAAAACTTGTTATATCTTTCATAAGTTCTGAACTAATCTCATTAAATGAATCTACATGAATTTTTGGTATTATTAAAACATGAATTTTCGCTTGTGGATTTATATCCTCAAAAGCTAAAAATTGCTCATCTTCTAGTACTGTTTTATTTGGAATTTCACCTTTGATTATTTTGCAAAATAAACACATATTTTTTTCCTTTTAAAATAATTTTTTATAAGTATAACCAAATTCTAATAAATTTTTGGATATAATCGCACAATATTAATATATTAGGGGTCATATTTGAAAGATTGGTTAAAAAAAATAAAAGCTAGCTTATCGTTACAAGAGTTAGAGGATATAAGAGTAGATCTCTTAGGAAAAAAAGGTGTTTTAACACAGCAATTTGCCAAAATGAAAACTATACCAAATGAGCAAAAAAAAGAGTTTGCACAAAATCTGAATAAACAAAAATCAGATATAAATCAAGAGATAGAAAATCAAAAAACTATCCTTATGGCACAAGCACTACAAAAAGAGTTAGAAGCTACAAAAATAGATGTTACAAAATTTACTCCAGATAGTGCAACAGCAGCTTATCATCCTGTAATGGATACCATGGATAAAATTATTAGATATTTTCAAAACCTTAATTTTGCAGTAGAAGATGGTCCTTTAGTAGAAGATGATTTTCATAATTTTGAAGCATTAAATCTTCCTGCTTACCATCCAGCAAGAGATATGCAAGATACTTTTTATTGTAAAGATTCTATGGTTTTAAGAACCCATACAAGTCCAGTTCAAATACGAACTATGCAAAACAGTAAACCACCTATTCGTATGATAGCTCCAGGGACTGTTTTTAGAAAAGATTTTGATATTACGCATACTCCTATGTTTCATCAAATAGAAGGTCTTGTTGTAGAAAAAGATGGTGTTGTCTCTTTTGCAAATTTAAAGTTTGTAATGGAGGAGTTTTTAACATATATGTTTGGTGATGTAGATGTACGATTTCGTCCATCTTTTTTCCCTTTTACAGAGCCTAGTGCTGAAGTAGATATATCTTGTATCTTTTGTAATGGTAAAGGGTGTAGAGTATGCTCACATACAGGATGGCTTGAAGTTTTAGGATGTGGAATAGTAGATAAAAATGTATTTGATGCAGTAGAATATAAAAATGTAAGTGGATATGCCTTTGGTTTAGGGATAGAAAGATTTGCTATGCTTATACATAAAATTGGAGATTTAAGATCTTTATTTGAAAGTGATATTAGATTATTAGGACAGTTTAGATGATAGTTACAAAACAGTGGTTAAATGAGTATATAGATATTTTAGATATATCTACAGAAGATATCTGTAGTGCATTAAATTCTATAGGATTAGAAGTAGATAGTGTATCTAAGATTAGTATCCCAAAAGGTGTAGTAGTAGGTAAAGTCCTAGAAGTAGTAAAACATCCAGATGCCGATAAATTAAATATTTGTCAAGTAGATATTGGATCTAAAATAGAGCAAATTGTGTGTGGAGCTAAAAATGTAGCTGTTAATCAGTTTGTACCAGTTGCTACTGTTGGGGCTGTTTTAGGGGAAGATTTTAAGATAAAAAAAGCAAAACTAAGAGGTGTAGAATCAAATGGTATGATTTGTAGCTCTACAGAAATTGGACTTGCTAAAGTAAATGATGGTATTTTAGAACTTGATGATTCTATAGGTGAGCTTATTATTGGAAAAGAGTTTAGCAGTTATCCTTTAGTAAATGATGAGATTATAGAGATAGAATTAACTGCAAATAGAGGTGATTGTCTAAGTATATTTGGAGTAGCAAGAGAGCTTTCAACATATTTTTCACTTCCATTGGCAAAACTTGATGTAAAAATAGAAACAAACAATAAAGGTATAGGTCAAGTTCTTGAGGTAAATTATGATGGCTCTTGTGAATCAAATCTTGTTTATAAAGCTGCTGATATTACAAATTTTAGTTTACCATTGTTATATACTTTAAGAGTAGCAATTGTTATGGATCTTAAAAAAACAGATATAGAAAGATCAGTAAACTATATAACTCATGCAACAGGAGTGATACTAAATGTATATACAAAAGCTATAGCAACACATAAAGATAATGGTATGATATCATTAAATATCACAAAAGATAAAGATGGTTTTGATATAGTTTTAGGTAAAGTTCCTTTAAGTACAGTAGGTATTGATCTAGGGGCTATTACAGATATGAGTGATGAGGTGATTATAGAAGCTAGTTATAGATCACCAGATGAGTTGGCTCAAAAAGTTTTTGATACAAAGAAAAAAACAGCAGATATCTACTATAAAACAAGTAGAGGAAGTGAACCAAACTTATATTTTGGAATAGATAGTATAATCACTTTTTTATCAAAAAATGGATCATTGATCTATAATGGTAGTAAAGATTTTATTAATAATATTAGTGAAAATATAATAACTGTAAATATAGATACTATAAATAATATTATAGGACAAGAAATAGGAAAAAGTAAAATATCTACTATTTTATTATCACTTGGTTTTGAGTTAAAAAGTAGTACTACAGATACTTTAACACTTCTTATTCCACCTTTTAGACATGATATTAAAAATATAGCAGATATAACAGAGGAGATTGTAAGAATTATAGGTATTGATAATATTGAGTCAAAACCATTATTAATTCAAGAGATAAGTAGAGAAAATAAAACCTCTATACAATTAGAATTAAAAAATCATCTAAGAACAAAAGCTATAGCAAATAGATTTTTTGAGACAGTTACTTATGTATTTACAAATAAAGAGCTTTTAACAAAATATGGTTTTGATACTGTAGCAGATAAAAAAGATATATTAAATCCTATTGTAAATGAGCTAAATACTTTTAGAACAACATTAGCTTTAAATCTCGTACAAGCAGTCTCTTCAAATGTAAAGCAAGGTTTTAAGTCTATTGCATTTTTTGAATATGGAACAGTTTTTGATAAAAATAGAGTAGAATCAAAAAAATTAAGCTTTATTTTTAGTGGTTATAAAGAAAATGAGATGGTACACAATGGTGCAAAACCTTTAAAAATAGAATTTTTTGATTTTGCTCAAAAAATATCTAATATTGTAGGTGATTTTACAATTGAACCATTAAAAAATATGCCAAATGAATTTATACATCCATATCAAAGTGGAAATATAATTTTAAATAATACTATAGTAGGAATTATATATAAATTGCATCCAAGTGTTGCAAAAGATTTTGATATAGATGATGATACATTTATAGCCGAGATCGATTTTGATAAGTTAAGTTGTGATACTATTTTTGCAAAAGATATATCAAAATTTCAATCTTCAAAACGAGATTTAAGTATCGTAGCACCAAAAGATATGCAATATAAAAAGATAAAAAGTTTAATAACTAAACTTAATATAAAAGAGATAATTCAATTTAACCTTATAGATATATACAATGATAAAACTTTAGGTGAAAATGAAAGTTTAACTATAAAATTTGTTCTTCAATCAGATGAAAAAACTATGGATGAAGAGTTTATAAATAATATAATGGATAAAATAGTTAAAGAGTTGAATGAAAAATTAAATATAAATTTAAGATAAAATATATTTTAGTAAAGGGGGAATTTATAGATGAATAAAACAAGAGTTGATGATATGTTAATAGAGATGATAACTCCAAGAGTAAAACAAATAGAGGAAAAATTTGCAAATGGAAAAGAGCCATTAACTCAAGAAGATATAAATACTCTTTTACTAAAATCACAATATAACCATATAAATCATCTTGATCAAAAATTAGATGAAGTTACAGCAGATGTGGCAAGTTTAAAAGGTGAATTTAATGGTTTAAAAGGTGAGTTTAATGGCTTAAAAGGTGAGTTTAATGGCTTAAAAGGTGAATTTGAGCTATTAAAAGTAGATCTATATGGTAAGTTTGATAGCTTTACAGCTAAAATAATTGCAAGTAACGAACAGACAAAACGGGAGATACAAGAGTCTATAAATAGTACTATGAAGTGGTATATTGGAAGTGCTGGGGTAGTTTTGGTTGTTTTAAAAGCACTTGATCTATTTATAAAATAAGGGATAAAATTGGGAAATTTAACTATAAAAAAACTAAAAAAGCCATTTGATAAGACTATTAGTAATATAGCTTCGGATAAATCTATATCTCATAGATGTGCTATGTTTAGTTTACTTAGCGATCAGCCGTCTATTATAAAAAATTATCTTCGTGGTGAAGATACTATGGATAGTCTTAAAATTGCTCAAAAATTAGGTGCTAAAATAGAAGATGATGGAGAGATTATCACTATAACACCTCCAAAAAATTTAACTGAACCAGATGATATATTAGATTGTGGAAATGCAGGGACAGGTATGCGGCTATATACAGGTCTTTTATCTGGTATTGATGGTAGTTTTGTATTAACAGGAGATAAATATTTAAGAAATAGACCTATGAATAGAGTAGTAGTTCCTCTAAAATCTGTAGGTGCAAAAATAGATGGTAGAGAAAATGGAAATAAAGCTCCACTTCATATACGAGGTAGTAAGTTAAAATCTTTTAAATATCATAGTCCAATAGACTCAGCACAAGTAAAATCAGCTCTTATTTTAGCAGCTATTCAAGGTGAAGATATATCATACTATAAAGAGAACCTTTTAAGTCGTGATCACACAGAAAGAATGTTAAATGGTATGGGAGCTAATATAACTACACAAAAAGATGGTTGGATAAAAATCCAACCATTAAAAGGTAAGTTAAAACCTCTTAATATTACAGTACCTACAGATCCATCTAGTGCATTCTTTTTTGCAGTTGCAGCCTCTATTGTGCCAAATAGTAAAGTTGTACTTAAAAATGTAACATTAAATCCAACAAGAATAGAAGCATATAAAATATTAGAAAAAATGGGTGCTAAAATAGAGTATATTAAATATGAAGATATATATGAACCAATAGGTGATATAGTAGTACAGTACAATAGTTTAAAAGCTATAACTGTAGAGAAGAATATAGCATGGCTTATAGATGAGCTTCCAGCTTTAGCTATTGCTATGAGTATAGCAGATGGTACAAGTGTTGTAAAAAATGCAAAAGAGTTAAGGGTAAAAGAGAGCAATAGAATTACTAGTGTAGTAGAAAATCTAAAGCTTTGTGGTATAAAATGTAGTGAAGTTGAAGATGGCTATACTATAGAAGGTGGTGTGCTACAAAGTGCTACAATCAACTCTTATGGAGATCATAGAATAGCTATGAGTTTTGCAATAGCTGGACTTTTATCTAATATGGATATAGAAGATACAGCTTGTATAGATACATCTTTTCCAAATTTTATAGAACTTTTAGATAATTTAAAATAATTATATGAAAAAAAATATATTAATAACAAATGATGATGGATTTTCAAGTAAAGGTTTATTAAAATTAGTAGAGGCTTTAAAACCATTGGCAAATATTACTGTTGTTGCACCTGCAAATGAAAAATCTGCATCATCACACAGTATGACCCTTACTTATCCTATGAAGCTTTTAAGTGTAGATGATGATTTTTATAAGCTTGATGATGGTTCACCTACAGATTGTGTATTTGTAGCTTTGAACTCTTTATTTGAAAATAATAAACCAGATTTAGTAATAAGTGGTATAAATATAGGCTCAAATATGGGCGAAGATATAACTTATAGTGGTACAGTAGGAGCTGCAAGTGAGGCGGTACTTCAAGGGGTGCCATCTATTGCTATATCTCAAGTAATTGATGAAAAAATAAAAATAAATAGATCTGCATGGGAGTATGAATTAGCATCTAAGACTATACAGAATATTGTAAAAAAGATATTTGAAGATAAATTTCCATTAGATAAAAGAAAACTTTTAAATATCAATATTCCACCTATTAGTATAGTAAATTGTCAAGGTATAAAAATAACAAATGCAGGGTATAGAGAGTATGGAGATGATCTACATAGATATAGAAGTCCAAGGGGTGAAGAGGTATATTGGATAGGGCTTCACCCACTTTTATGGCAAGAGAATGATAAAAAATATTGTGATTTTAAAGCTATAAGAGATAATTATGTTTCTATAACACCAATTACACTTGATATGACTAGTTATGATGATATTTCTAAATTAAAAAATCAGTTTAAAGATATCATAAAATAACCTATGCTACAATTACTTTAACTTAAAATACAAGGAGTATCTTATGAATATAAGTATTGTTGGAAGAAAAATTACATTAACAGATGAGTTAAAATCTCATATAGAAAGTACAATAGATACATTAAAAAAATATAATTTAGATATTATATCTGTAAATGCGATAATCTCACAAGAGCAAAAGCATGGAAAAAATTTAATAACATTTGAATATGTTTTAAATGTAGCAAATATAGATACTATTGTTGTAAAACAAAAAGATCAAGATCTTCATAGTGCTATAGATATAGCTACAGATAGAGTTTGTAAGATTTTAAGACGACATGCTGATAAAATTAAAGCACACGATGCAACAAAATTATCTGAAATTGTTATTCAAGAGGAAGAAGATCAAATAGCAAAAGAGTTAGAAAAAATAGACTCAGAGATTGTTCCTATGAAACCAGAATCATACAAACCTATGGAGATAGATGAGGCTTTAACACTTTTAAAAGATAGTGATGAGATATTTAAAGTATTTTATGATTTAGATGATAACTTTAGAGTGTTATATAAAATGAAAGATGGTCAAAGATTTGGTCTTTACTAGAACTTTAAAGTGACTATAAATTTTTATAGTCACTTTTTTTATTATAAAATTTACTTCTTTTTATCTACAATATAAACTTAACTCTTAAAATCTCAATTTATAACTAGTACAATAAAGGTTTAATTTGTTATAATTTATTTATGAAAATATATAAATTATTAATACCAACAATATTACTTTTAGGAAACCTAATGGCTACAGATACAGATTTACCAAAATATTATGAAACAACTTTGGATAATGGATTGCAAGTTGTTGCAATTCCTATGGATAATGACACAAATGTTATAACTACTGATATTTTTTATAAAGTTGGAAGTAGAAATGAAACTATGGGTAAAAGTGGAATAGCCCATATGCTAGAACACCTAAACTTTAAATCAACAAAAAATTTAAAAGCTGGAGAGTTTGATACTATTGTAAAAAGTTTTGGAGGGGTAAACAATGCCTCTACTGGTTTTGATTATACCCATTATTTTATAAAATCTAGTAGTAAAAATCTTAGTAAATCTCTTGGACTTTTTGCTGAACTTATGGAAAATTTAAACTTAAAAGATAAAGAGTTTCAACCAGAACGAAATGTAGTAGCAGAAGAGAGATTATGGCGAACAGACAATAACCCTACGGGGTATTTGTATTTTAAATTGTTTAATAATACTTTTGCATACCATCCATATCATTGGACTCCTATAGGTTTTATGAGTGATATAAAAAGTTGGTCTATAACTGATATAAAACAGTTTCATAAACTATATTATGCACCAAATAATGCAGTTGTAATAGTAGCAGGAGATATAGATAAAGATAAAGTTTTTAAAGATGCTAAAAAATATTTTAAAGATATAAAACCATCAAAAAATATACCACAATCTATACATACAATAGAACCAAAACAAGATGGTGCAAAAAAGATCATTATACACAAAGAATCACAAGTTCAAATTATAGCTATAAATTTTCATATACCAAATTTTCAAGATAAAGATCAAGTAGCATTATCTGCTTTAAGTGAACTTTTAAGTAGTGGAAAAAGTAGTGTTTTAAATGAGCTTTTAATAGATCAAAAACAGCTTGTAAATACTATTTATGCTTATAATATGGAGTTAAAAGATCCTGGAGTTTTTATGTTTTTAGCTGTGTGTAATCCAGGTGTTGATGCACAAAAAGTTGAAAAATTAATTTGGCAAGAGATAAAAAAGATTCAAAATGGAGATATTAAAAAAAGTATAATAGAAAAAATTAAAAATAATACAAAAGCTGATTTTATATTTTCACTTGAAAGTAGTAGCTCTGTAGCTTCACTTTATGGAAGTTATTTAGCACGAGGAGATATAAAACCTCTTTTAGAATATGAACAAAATATTGAAAAATTAAAAATATCTGATATAATTACAGTAGCAAAAAAATATTTAACAAAAGATAACTCAACAACAGTTATACTAAAACAAAAGGAAGATAAACAATGACAATAGTAACAAAAGCAACCACAGCTATAATTACACCATTTAAAAATGGTAACCTAGATGAACAAACTTATGCAAAACTTATTCAAAGACAAATTGATAATGGTATAGATGCAGTATGTCCAGTAGGAACAACAGGGGAGAGTGCAACACTTACTCATGATGAGCATAAAAGATGTATAGAAATAGCAGTAGAGGTGTGTAAAAATACAAATACAAAAGTTTTAGCTGGTGCTGGAAGTAATGCAACTGCAGAAGCTGTAGATATTGCAAAGCATGCTCAAAAATGTGAAGTTGATGCTATATTTAGTGTATCTCCATACTACAATAAACCTTCTCAAGAGGGACTTTACCAACATTATAAAACTATAGCCGATGCAGTACCAGATTTAGGTTTTATGCTATATAATGTACCAGGAAGAACAGGAGTAGATATAACAGCATCAACAGTAATAAGACTTTTTGATGATTGTAAAAATATATATGGTGTAAAAGAAGCAACAGGGAGTTTAGATAGAGTAACTCAGCTTTTATCACAAAGACCTGATCTAAAGGTATTAAGTGGAGATGATGCTATAGATTATCCTATTTTAGCAAATGGTGGAGCTGGAATCACTTCTGTTACTGCAAATTTATTACCTGATATGAAAAGTTCATTAGTACATGCTGCACTTGATGGTGAGTTTAAAATAGCAAAAGAGTTAAATAATAAGCTTTATAATATAAATAGTGTACTTTTTTGTGAATCAAACCCAATACCAATTAAAGCAGCTATGTATATAGCAGGGCTTATAGATACACTTGAATATAGACTACCACTTGTAGCACCAAGTAATGAAAATATGAAAAAAATAGAAAAAGTTATGGAACAATATACAATAGTAAAATAGTAAATATACTATTTTACTTTGCACCTACTTTATTTAAAACCACTTTAATAGTTTTTATAAGAATAACAATATCTGCCCATAAAGACCAATTTTTAATATACCAAATCTCTAATTGATTTCTTTGAGAAAATGTAAGATTATTTCTACCACTTACTTGCCAAAGACCAGTAATACCTGGCTTTACTTTTAAAATATATTTCTTATTATCTTTTAGTTTGGTTGCTTCACTTAACATATATGGTCTAGGTCCTACTAAGCTCATTTCACCTTTTAAAATATTTAATATTTGTGGTAATTCATCTAGTGATGTAGCTCTTAATATTTTGCCTATTTTTGTAACTCTAGGATCGTTTTGGTATTTATGATATTTATTGTAATATTCTAGTTCATTTGGATTATTTTTTAGATAAGTTTCTAAGATTTTATCTCCATTTGTATACATTGTTCTATATTTATAAACAAAAAAATCCTTATCATCTTTACCTAATCTTTTTTGTACAAACATAGCACTACCTTTTGAATCTAATTTTATTAATAATAAAATACAAAAATGCAAGGGGATAAAAAATGGTAAGATTAAAATAGATATAATTTTATCAAAACTATTTTTTATAAATATATTTTTTTTATTTAATAATTTATTCTCTATTTGAATAGTGTTATGTCTTATATTTGAGTATTCTAAAATATTTGAATGTATAAAATTAATATCACTAAGATATGGCATTACAAATACTTCACTATAATTGTGAAGGTATGTTTCAACTAAGCTATTTAGTTTATCTTTTGGTATATTTTTAGAGATAATTATAACTGTATTGTAATTGATCTCTTTATATATCATACCTAAGTACCAATTATCTTGCAATTCTTTTTTTACTATCTCCATTTTAGTAGCATCACCAACAATTAAAGTTGATTTTTTACAATAATCAAAATAAAATATAATTTTTTTTGAATATCTTTTAAAAATGGGTAATAATATAGCAACCAAAAGAAAATATATTGTTAAAAAAATTCGTGAATATTCTAAATTTGTTTGTGTTAATGTAAGTAATGATAAAGTCAATAAATATCCTAAAAAAGTAGCTTTTAAAACTTTATAAATATCTTGCCAAAAATCGTATCTTATTATATATATTTTTTCATAAAACATTAAAATAAATAAGATTAAAATAACAAATATAAATTGAGATAAATCTATAATCTTAAAAATTGGCAATCCAAATTGTTCTAATTTTATTCTAATATCTACAGCTAGGAAAAATATAATTATTAAAGATAGTATATCTGTAAAAGCTATAATAAAACTAGGTATTAATTTTTTCATTTAAAATCTTCTACTTTTTGATCAATAAACTTTTTGAACTCTTG
>JAMOPZ010000111.1 GCA_027064245.1 Campylobacterales bacterium | reverse complement strand
TTTGATGTTGCAAAAAAACTAAATAAACCAATAAAATTTATTTCATTAGAGCATCATACAAAAATAGAACCATCTGATTTTAGAGATGAACTGCTTTATATTTATGATTTTCATTTTTTAAAAAATAGTTCAAAAATGATTATTTTAAATACTATAAAAGATTTTGATGTTATTGTATCATCGATAGATAGTGTGTCTCAAGAACTTTATCCACAAATAAGTGTTAAATCTACAAATAAAATGTCAAATGTAGATGCAATTTTAACTATCAATGATTATGTAAAAATGATTGTTACAACTTTTCAAAACAAATATCCAGATACAGAGCTTAGTAAAAAGTTAGGAATAAGTAGAAAATCTCTTTGGGAAAAAAGAAAAAAATTTGGAATAGAGAAGATAAAATGAGAAAGTTTTTTTTAACATTAGGGTATAGTGGGCTTTTTCCAAAAGCACCAGGAACTGTTGGTAGTTTTGTAGCACTTTTACTGGCTATTGCACTTTTACAAATTTTTAATATAACGAATCTTTTTTTAGCAGCAATTTTAATCTCTATAATTGCTATAAAACAGATAGATATATATGAAGAAGAGGTTAAAGAACACGATGGAAAAGAGATAGTTATAGATGAGCTTGCAGGTATGTGGATAACACTAGGGTTTGCAGGAGCTACATCATCTAGCTGGGTTATTTTTGTATTATCTTTTATATCTTTTAGGTTTTTTGATATATACAAACCATCAATTATAGGTAAAATTGATCAACAAGTAAAAGGTGGTCTAGGTGTTATGGGTGATGATATTGTTGCTGGTTTTTTTGCTGGGTTATTAACTAGCTTGATAAATTATATTATTATTTCATTGTAAAAGTATTTTTTAAAATGCAGTTTGTAAAAACACAATTTATACAAACTTATGAGATAAAAAAATCAAAATTTATAGCATATCTTTTTCCATATCAAGAGTTTAATACAACTATGGAGATGCTAAAAAAAGAACATTCAAAAGCTAGACATTTTGTATATGCATATAGATATCTAAATGAGTTTGATCAAGTTGTAGAAAATTGTAGTGATGATGGTGAACCAAAAGGAACTAGTGGTAAACCATCACTATCTGTAATGTCTGGAAATGGTATGATAAACTCTTGTGTTATTATTGTGAGATATTTTGGTGGTATAAAACTTGGAACTGGAGGACTTGTCAAAGCATATAGTACTGCGGTAAATCAAGTGATTGATAATAGTATTTTATATCCATATATAAAGTTAGAACAAATCACTATAAAAGTTTCATATTCAAATTTATCAAAAGTAGAATATGAGATATCAAAATATGATATTAATATTATTAAAAAAGAGTTTATGGATAATGTAATATTAACTTTAGAAGGGGCAAAGGATCTATTAGATATTTTTGCTATATCTTAAAGATATATAGAATACCTTTTTTATGATAATTTTACTTTTAATTTTTGGTCTTTTTACAGGTTTTGTAGCAGGTTTTTTTGGTGTTGGTGGAGGCATGATACTTATACCTATGCTTTTACTTGCAAAGTATAATATGAAAGAAGCTGTATCTATATCTATTATACAGATGGTATTTAGCTCTAGTTATGGTACATTTTTAAATTATAAATCAAATAAAACATTATTAAAAGATGGTCTTAGTTTAGGTTTTGGAGGATTCTTAGGAGGATTCTTAAGTGGTTTTATAGTAGTAAATATTAATGAGATATATCTTAAATATATTTTTCTTTTTATTGTTATTGCTGCTATTATTAGAGTCTATACAACACCACAAGAATCAAATAAAACTATTATAAAACATTCTATTTTTAGTTTAAGTTTTATAGGATTTATTATAGGTACTATTGCTATGAGTATAGGAGTAGGTGGTGCAGTGATGCTAACTCCCATACTTGTAGGATATATGTATTATAACTTAAAAGATGCATCATCTTTGGGATTATTTTTTGTTATTTTTAGTTCTATTGCTGGTTTATTTAGTAGTATTTTGCACCATAACTTTTATTTCTACGATGGTGTTATGGTTGGTTTAGGTTCACTTTTTGGTGTATATATTGGGATAAAAATAAAAAATTTAGTTCATATAGGCTCTTATAAAATATATATTTTAATTTTATATATATTTATATTATTCTTAACATTATATAAACTATATTTTTAAGATCAAAATATAGTTTATTTTTATTATCTTAATTGATATGTAATATCACCAGCACCTACACCTAGAACAATACCATTATCAAGTATTTTTACTATTTTATTACCTTTGATAAGTTCTATTTTACCATTTGTAGTATTTAGTTTATCACATAAAGTTATATTATAGTGAGAAAATTCTCTTTTAAAATCTATATCTCGTTTCTCTTCTGCTACACTCCATACAGGAAGGATTACAAGTTCATCACAGCCATAAAAACATCTTTTAAAACTCTCTAGGTTATCCATAGTACGACTATATTTGTGTGGCTGCCAAATAATTGTAGTTTTTAAAATACCCATTTTTTCTTTGTAGATATCAACAGATTTAATAGTAGCTTTTATCTCTGTTGGATGGTGTGCATAATCATCAATTATTACAAAATTATCATAAGATTGTAAGATATCAAATCTTTTTTTAATACCTTTATATTTTAATAGATTTTTTCTAATAGTATCAATACCTAGTGTTTTATGAGCAGCTAAAATAGCACACGATGCATCTAAAGCTATATGCTCACCAAAGCCCCATACCTCAAAATCACCAAAATTTTTTAGATTAAATTGGGTATAAGGTTCATTATCTTTTAATATAAATGCAATACTAGATATATCTTTTGATGGATATAGTCTAATAGCCTCCCCTTTATAATCTTTTAAAAAAGGATCTTCAGCATTTATAACTCGTAAAAATGCTACATCTAAAAATTTTTCATAAGCAGCATAAAATCTACTCTCATCATACTCATAATATTCCATATGTTCTGGTTCTGTATTTAAAACTATTGAACAATATGGATGTGATAGAGTAAAGCTTTCATCACTTTCATCTGCTTCAAAAGCTACTGTTTCATTGATATATCTAAAGTTTGATCCAAACTCTTTACTAATAGCTCCTATAA
>JAMOPZ010000110.1 GCA_027064245.1 Campylobacterales bacterium | reverse complement strand
TTGTTTACATTTTCTGTAGTCTGGTAATTCTCTGAATTTATCTAGTAATTGTGTCATTTTTACTCTCATCTCATTTTTTATGAAACTTAAGCAATATGTATTCCTAGCTTAGTTTTGATTTACCGTGAACTTCCAAGCTGCCTATGCGGCAGTTTACGATAATCTATACCTAATTTAAGGTTAATTTAACTTCCAAGCTGCCTATGCGGCAGTTTACTGGCTCTGGCTCACATTATAGTGATTTATATTCTTCCAAGCTGCCTATGCGGCAGTTTACCAAACGATAAGATGATGAAGCTCTCAGCGGATCTTCCAAGCTGCCTATGCGGCAGTTTACAAGCTATCGTTTCAATGGCGGCTGCTTATGCTCTTCCAAGCTGCCTATGCGGCAGTTTACAGCAGCTACAAGAGCATCAGTCTGATTATCTACTTCCAAGCTGCCTATGCGGCAGTTTACATACTGAGGCAATAAAAGCCTTTTTTGGTAATCTTCCAAGCTGCCTATGCGGCAGTTTACTAACTATTTTCGCTGGCGAAATTAAAGTAACTCTTCCAAGCTGCCTATGCGGCAGTTTACTTGTTGAATTTGCGAAAATTGAAGACAGTCGACTTCCAAGCTGCCTATGCGGCAGTTTACGCTAGGTACTTGATGTTTATTTTGTCTTGAGTCTTCCAAGCTGCCTATGCGGCAGTTTACAATCAACATCTCCATCACCACCATAAGCTAATCTTCCAAGCTGCCTATGCGGCAGTTTACAAAAGAGCTTATATCTATAACATTTAAAGATGACTTCCAAGCTGCCTATGCGGCAGTTTACTTGGACGAACTATGATACCAAAAAGGAAGAGTCTTCCAAGCTGCCTATGCGGCAGTTTACTTAAAGAGATTGGTCAAGAGATGCAAGCTAAGCTTCCAAGCTGCCTATGCGGCAGTTTACCTCAGATTGCACCCCTTATTAGTGATGCTAGACTTCCAAGCTGCCTATGCGGCAGTTTACATTACTTTAATGATTGTTTTTTATGTTTCTATCTTCCAAGCTGCCTATGCGGCAGTTTACTGTTTCATGGGTTATTATTTTCAGCTAGACAACTTCCAAGCTGCCTATGCGGCAGTTTACTTATACTGTGTTTATACAGATATATTTTAAGACTTCCAAGCTGCCTATGCGGCAGTTTACTCATTGTTAAATTAAAAATAAGGAAATAATATCTTCCAAGCTGCCTATGCGGCAGTTTACCTTTTGAAAATGAGAACTGCTCTATTGTAGATCTTCCAAGCTGCCTATGCGGCAGTTTACATACAATAGATGGTTATGCCAGTTTAACTAAACTTCCAAGCTGCCTATGCGGCAGTTTACATTATTTGATAGATAAGGCTGGAAGTAATTTACTTCCAAGCTGCCTATGCGGCAGTTTACAGCAAGAGAATATGCTATTTCTTTTTTATTTGCTTCCAAGCTGCCTATGCGGCAGTTTACTTTTATTAATATAAAAAATAGGTAATTCTCTTCTTCCAAGCTGCCTATGCGGCAGTTTACGAGGAGAAGTAGATTTGGAACATATTATCAATCTTCCAAGCTGCCTATGCGGCAGTTTACTAGCGTGTAAAATATAATGATTATTTTTTGAACTTCCAAGCTGCCTATGCGGCAGTTTACTGATGAATATCTTTATTATTCTAATAGCTGTTCTTCCAAGCTGCCTATGCGGCAGTTTACGTTTAGCTAGAATGGACAAACTAATTGAAAAACTTCCAAGCTGCCTATGCGGCAGTTTACAATGCAAAGCTTAACACTCTTAATGTAACTTTCTTCCAAGCTGCCTATGCGGCAGTTTACGAGAATTTACTACAATTTTATATAATAAATGACTTCCAAGCTGCCTATGCGGCAGTTTACTATATGAATAATAATATACTAAATTTTTATTACTTCCAAGCTGCCTATGCGGCAGTTTACTTATTAGCACCTATCACATCAGTTAAGTGTTTCTTCCAAGCTGCCTATGCGGCAGTTTACACTCTTACTAAGAAAAGCTGGATTAATATTGTCTTCCAAGCTGCCTATGCGGCAGTTTACCTGTGTGTATAGAAGATTATTATTATAATGATCTTCCAAGCTGCCTATGCGGCAGTTTACGCGGTACTAAAGATGATAGTGAAGATGATAGTCTTCCAAGCTGCCTATGCGGCAGTTTACACTTACAGATAAAGCTATTTCGTATATTACGACTTCCAAGCTGCCTATGCGGCAGTTTACGTTCAGGATAAAAATAGAGCATTAGAAAAAATCTTCCAAGCTGCCTATGCGGCAGTTTACACGCTATCCAGCTCAACGCTTCATTTAATAGACTTCCAAGCTGCCTATGCGGCAGTTTACAAGATAAAATGGCAGAAACGTTGATGACTTTACTTCCAAGCTGCCTATGCGGCAGTTTACTTTTAAATAAAATGTACAAAAAAGAAAAATTACTTCCAAGCTGCCTATGCGGCAGTTTACTCTAAAAGAACCTTTGGTGCATCTTTTTTATACTTCCAAGCTGCCTATGCGGCAGTTTACATTTCCATCATCTATTAAAAACATACTATTAACTTCCAAGCTGCCTATGCGGCAGTTTACTACTCCCATAAAATCAAAAAGATGATAATTTTCTTCCAAGCTGCCTATGCGGCAGTTTACAACTTATAAGTCAAAAGCAACACAATACTGCTCTTCCAAGCTGCCTATGCGGCAGTTTACCCTCGATTTTAGAAATTGTAGCAGGTCGTTTACTTCCAAGCTGCCTATGCGGCAGTTTACGAAAATATGATTAAACTTGCTGTTTACTTCTTCTTCCAAGCTGCCTATGCGGCAGTTTACTGCAAAAAAATACTTGGGAAGCACCTTGACATCACAAAAGAAAGCAATTTAAAAAATTATACCTTTATTTTTTGTATATTTAAAAAACCTCTAAAAATAGGGGCTACTAAACATATTCAAAAATTAAAGGTCATTTTTAAAACCATGGAATTGTAGCATTTTTACTTAAACCAAATGTATCAAAATCTCCTTTTTCTTCCTTGTCTTGTAATATTCCAAATACGATAAATCTTCTATGTAATTGACCATTAGACATACTTACAAGTTCTACAAAAGGATTATCTAAACCTTTTTGAAGCATCTGTATTTTATACTTTTTTACATCTTCTTCAGGAATAGTTCCTCTTTTTATAAGCCGTCTCAGTTTAGCTTCAGTCATATTTTGTTGTATTCTTGAAACTGTCCGGTATTGCACTACACTTGGAATTGCCTTTATAGTGGAAACTTTACAATTTTTAGCATACTTACCTAGCCACTCTTTTGCCTCTAACTTTATAAGAGCCTCTTCTGAAGCATGAATGCGTAAAAGCCTACCAAGTTTTAATCTATATTCAGGAAAGCTCGCACCAATATTTTTTGACTTCAAATCATATAGGCGTTTATGAAAAGCACTATACACTTGATTCAATAATATATTTTCTCGTATTTCTTTATTTGGTATTAATTGTATTTCTATGTAATGGGTCATCTTTTTACCTCTCTGGTATCAATCTTAGTAACATACGCCAAACCTTTTTTACCAAGATGAAAGCTTGAGACTCCTGCATTTTCTATATCTTTTTTTAAAGTTTTAGCTTCATCTCTTGAAATATCAATGAAGATTTCTAATGTACCACTAGCTTTGGTTAACATTGAGGTTACTTGTCCCTCTCCTTCTTTAAAACTTTTAGCAATATATGGATTTCCAAAAATCTTTTTTTTCTCACCTGTTGTAAAACGGTTCATAAAATCTTTTTTGGTAAATAAGCGTTTTGAAATACCTGTAATCGTTCCTGTTTTGGTCATAACTGAACTTAAATCATATTCTGATGAAAGTCTCTCTAATTGTAAATAAAGAGCAGAACAGTAAAAATTTAGAGGAACTACTTTGTCTTTATTATTTTTGTAGTTTGTACCTTCAAATCTTTTTTCTAAAACTTCAAGAGCTCTAATCACTCCATTTTTATTATTTAATGCTTTTAATTTACCAAGCTCTGCAAATCGTTCAGAAATAACTAAAGGATCAAGCATGATATTTTTTTCTATCTTTTTACCATAAATAATAAATTCTAACAACTCATCAACATCTAATGCCAAAACTCCCCAAAATTCTTTGGAATAATCAGAAGTAAACATTTTATCATCCGTTTTTATCATGCCAGTATAGGAATTTTGGTCTGTATTTCCTGACATATTTCGTAGATAAACAAGCTCACTATTTTTCACTTTAACATCATCTTTAAAAGTAACCAAAGGCTCTATATCTTTAAAATAATAATTCTCATCTTTTTGTGCCTGATAAAGCTTTCTTTGCTCTCCTATTAATCGATTTAAAATACCCATGACTGTACTATGTGTAACATCTCGAAAGATATAATTTTCACTTTTTTTCAAAGCAGTAATAGACCCTATAAATTTTCTTCCTTTTTTTGGCAAGACTTCATCATTGCTACCATCAAGAAAAGAGTTTCGCCATGAAGCCTCATACTCTATTCCTATTTTCATTACTTCTCTTTCTCATAAAAATAGCTTGCATACGGAGATTTTGGCATATTAGAAATACTACTTTCATCCTCTTTAATTCTCATCATTTTAGAACTGTCATTATAATCTACTATCACTTCATCAACATACATATAAGATTTTGCTTGGCGAATGGTAAGTTCTTTTAATTTACTAAGTGTTGCGTCTATCAAGACATCTATAGCATCACTATTAAGTAAAATCCCTACTTCACCCTCTTCAAATATAGTACCATTTCTTACATAATTTTCGTGAAATATTGCTTTTGGAGAACGATTTTTTTCATCAATAGAAACAATGTATTTTTCAACCAATTGTGCTACTTCTTCTCCTTCACCTGTTTTTATAGACATAGAAGCTCTATCAAATTTTTTATCCAAAGATATAAATTCTAACTGTTCTACACTAACAGAACCGTAAGAAATATACTCTGTATCACCAAATGTTGTTTTAGAAAAGAAAGATGAACTATCTCTTACACCTGCTTGTCCAAACTGTTCAAAATTCCCATTGCCTAATTGGTCAACAAAATCTTCTAGGAGTAAGGGGCTTGTTCTTTTGTTTTGACTTGCAGGAACGACATATCCACGGACTAAACCTGTCATAGATGCTATGAGATTTTTAATATTTTTTTCGCTCGCATAATGCACATCAAATGCCTGCTCACGAAACAGGTGATGACGAACACAGTTTTGGCTAATATATAAAGGATTCTTTTTAAAATCAAGATCTGTTGCCTCTTTTTTATATTTGTATCCTGTATCTTTCTCTTTACCTGATAAATTTGTATATCCACGAAGTTTAGGCATTGTATGATTATCTACTGTTTTACCACCATCTCCGACTAAAGTAGTTGGTCCGTTCCAATTTACTACTCCATGACCTTTAGCTATTATTTTAAAATCAACACTTCTTATACCTGTTATTTTTTCTGCTTTCATTCTTTTTTTCCTTTTATTTTGTTAATTGTCGTAACGACAATATGCCTATAGGTTGTTTTAAACCCATGGCATAATATTGTGCATACTCATTCGGTTCACAGTTTACTTTTTCTAAATCTCTCAATGTATAGCTCAAATAAATAGGTGTATTTGGGTCTCTCGCTTCCATTCTTAATATTGCGTCAGTATATGCTTTTTGAGTACCTTTCATATTATGATGTTTTTTTGCCATAAAAGCCAAAAGATTTTTTTTAGAATCAGGTTTCCCATCAAATCCATAGCCCTCAATAATCGAGCGCTCTATCGTAATTGCATCATCCACCTCTTTATAAGCATACTCATCCAAAATCTCAAACTTATCAGCACTCTCTATTTTGCATTGTGCCATCTGAACAAACAAGCTATTACCTCGTAATGAATTTTTCTTTATTTTCACCCCTCCCTTTTCATCTTTTTTACTCTTTGGAAAACTTCTTGGATCAAGTATATTTTTATCTATTATATCTACACTTTTTTTAAGAGCCGAAATCAAATCTTGACGAATAAATTCTTTTGCATTTTCATCTTTATAAAATGTTTCATAAAGTGTATAAATCTCATTGATAGTATAGCTCTCTTTTCTATTATTTTTCAAAAACTCATACCAAATCTTGCTACTTTGTAAAGCATCTAAATCTTTTAAAAAACGAGAGCTTCCATCTATAGTTTTACCATATTTTACCCCTTCTGTAATAGCAATGGTATAAATATTAACTTCACTATTTTCTCCAAATCTATCAAGACGTCCCAATCGTTGTAAAAAATTCTCTGCGTGAGTCATCTCGCTTATCATCTTGTCACAAGTGATGTTAAGCGATGCCTGTATAACGGGACCTGATCTTAACACATCATACTTTTTCGTTCCCTCTTTTTTAAATGCGTCAAATATTTCATCAAAAAGATGTTTTTTATCTTTTGGTATAAATTTCGAGTGAAATAAAATAGCATTCTCCTTAGCTTGATGCTCTATAAAACTACGTTGAGCCATAATGGCTGTATTGCTAATAACAAAAGTATTTTTACTATTTTGTTCTAACATCAAAGGATTGGTAGATTCATCTTTGTCATCATACTCTACAAACTCTATTTTATAATCAGAGTGATTAAAACTTTTCATCTCCACCATCGCTTCATCATTTAATTGTAAAAATTCTTTAATAAACAAAGGGTTTGGCGTTGCAGAGACAAGTAATGTATTTGGATAGCTTTCATCTGTCTGTTGCATCTTTTTAGCCTCTATAAGTTCAGCAAAAAGTAGGTTAAAGCCTTGCATATTAATATATTCATGATACTCATCAAATACTACATGAGCATTCATAAAATCCATAAAAGTTGTAATATACTTGTGTGTGGTAATACTATTTACTATCTGGTCAATAGTCGTAATAACAATATCAGAACTAAAAAGTTCATTTTCAGGTGTATCTTCTTTCTCCTCTTTACCATCTACTCTTCGCTTTTTTATCTCACCTGTTACGATCTCAATCGAACTGTTAGGTAGATACTCATTACTACTCAAATCAGCATAAATTCCTTCACAAACCTGTACTCTTGGACAAACCCAATAAATGCGTTTAGCCGATGTCTTTAATGCCCACTCTAAAGCAATCTTGGTTTTTCCACATCCTGCTGAACCTTTAAGTACTCCTATATTTATCTCTTCATCGGCCAACTCTTGGGCTACTTTTTTTTGCTCTTTATTTCGTTCACTATTTGGGTATCTAATTTCAAAACCATCAAGGCAATCTTTTATTTGAGAAGATAATCCTCTATCTTGATGTAAAGCTCTATCCATCAAACTCTCTAATGTTTTATTGTCAATATAACTTTCTAGCTCTTTTGCAGTAAGCCCAGAAACAAGTCTATCTGCTGTTACAATAGCTGTTCTAGCTATCGCATTTTTTGCATTTGTACCAATATTGAGTTTATAGCCCTCTAATTTTTCTTTTAAAGAGTAACGTTTATATTTTGGTAAATCAATACCTTCTAATTTTTCCTCAATATCATCAAAACGAGGGATTTTTATTGTACTTATTTTTAAATCTATCTCATCATAACTATTGGAAAGCTCATCTATGCTCGCAAAAATACCTTTTAAATTATCAATCTTATCACTATAGGTCTTTTCAAAATTACTCATTTTATTGAAAATACCCACTACAGCTTTTATTTCATATTTTTTACCTCGTAAAGGTTTAGCATGATGCCAATAAACAGCGTGTTTTATAATGTCTAAAGTTTTAGTATTCTTCAATATATTAGCATCAAATAGTATTTCACACAAAAGTAAAGAAAATTCATTATGACGAGGATATTTTTGCCATGAGAATTTACCTGTTTTTTTATCAATATGTTCTCCTTCTTCAGGAATCTCTTTAAACTTCTTATTTAGTTTTATCCAATCTTGAAAACCAATATCTATCTTCCCTATATCATGCCAACACCCTGCTATATATACAACTTCTCCTAATTTGTCATCAGGCACTATCTTCTCAAATAAGCACTTTGCCACATAACCCACAGCAAAAAGATGTTGGTCTAGCCGTTGTCCATTTGTATTTGCATATATCTTACCTATCATTATCTCTTTCTCCCCTATAAATCTTTTGGTCACTCCATAATGCACAGGAACAACACCATTTTCATCAAATTCATCTCTGTTTCCGACAACCCATAAAAAATCACTTCTACTTCTACTGCGTATCCAATGACAACTCACAGCCGTACTCTTTGAAGCTGTCTTTCTAAGTAATTTTTGCACAGCATTCAAACCCTCTTTTGTTATAATAGTTTGCCAGGTATTACTGCCTATTCTATTGGCAAAAGAATCTAAAATTCTTCTTGTTTTTTTGAGTGCATTTTTTTCACATTGGGAGATAAATGTCACCATCATAGTGATGACTTAGTATAATAAAGGGAAGCATTTTGTACTTCATTGAACATAAAATCTAAAGCTTTATGTTCAACAAAAGTCTGTAAACATTGAGAACGAAATTCTTTTTCACTCTGTTTTTCTTTCGCACAAATAAAAGCCCAAGGTAAAATAAGTGCATCTTTAACAAGATCAGCTACATCAAATACCAATGCACCTCTTCTCGTTTTTCCGTGCATTACTGCAAAACCATGTGAAATGCCAAGAACCCACAAAGTTGTAGCACCCAAGCCATAAGCTAAATAATTTCCATGATCCAAAAAAGCATTGGCACCTTCTGCCTTAGAATGTTCACGGATAAAGCCCAATTGATTAGTTTTTTTCGCTGCATATTTATAAAGTTTTTTAGTGAGATCTGCTTCAATTTGTAATAATTTTCCTACACTATGAGCATCAAGTATGTTTTCTAATGATTTGTCAAACTCATTTTTCAATTCTATTACATTAAAACCTTCAAGTTTTAATTCTCTATCTTTTACCCAAACTTTTTGTATAAAAGTTATTCTTGCAATTTGAAAACGTTTTGCGGTATCTAACCTTTTTGCTTCATCAAACCAAAACTGCATCCAACCTTGAATATATTCTGTCGGTCTATATTCACTTTGAGGGGTAAACCATTCAATCTCAGTTGCCATTAAAAGGGGTGTTGCACCACCTCCACTAAAGCCGACAAGAACACCTGCCTGAGCAAGCATTCTCATTGCTGCTTGAGTTATAGACGTACCCGTCCCTAGTAGTAAGCATGTAGTATTTGCAATAGGAATATTCCAATACTGATATTCTTTTTTATTTTCACTAAGATAAAGTACCCGTCCATCTTTTTGTACTACACGACACATTTCTAGATAATACATATTTGCTCTTTTAGAGTGTAAAATAGCTTTTAAGTCTGTTAAAGATTCCATGATAGAAAATGATAACATATTTTGTTAAAATATATCGATGTACATCAACCCCAATAATTCCATCAAAACAGTTATATAAGTATAGCCCGAATCTTATTCCCTTCATCACTCTTAGCATAAGTCTTAGCAGTAAGTGTAATATCAGCATGGCCAAGCAGTTCAGAGATAGTTACAAGATTAATATTTTTAGCAACAAGTCTTCTAGCAAAGGTATGTCTTAATATATGAACACCTTTTTTATCTATACCAGCTTTTTTCATTTTATTTGATAATACACTATATAACCCTACTCTGCTCATTCTCTTTTTTTGATTAGTAATCCCTATATAATTTACTATATAGTTTTTTAAATATTCTAACTCTTTATTTATTTTGTTTTGAGCTATATACACAAACCTCTCTTTAGAGCCTTTACCAAGTATTTTTATCTTATACACTGTATCATCTTCAATAAGAGACAAATCATTAAGTTTTATATCTAAACACTCGCTAGCTCTTATCCCAGTAAATAATATTAGCTTTATTAAAAGAGCATCTCTATTTTTATTAAAAGAACTACTTCTCTTATTAATCAGAGATAATAGTTTATCCACCTCAGTATTATCTAAAGCATCAACTTCAACAGATTCTTTCTTTATAGTAAGTTTTTTTAATCTTAACTCAAATAATCCATTTAAATCTTCTTTTTCATCTATAAAAGTTAAATATGCTTTAATAACAGCTAAATATAATATTTTACTAGAATTTGCACTTAAAATATCTTTATTTATAAATTTAAGTATAACTTCTTTATTAATATCATTTAATTCATTAATATAACTTAGTCCAAGTATAAATTCATAAAAGCTATTTAATACACTTGAATAAGTAATAATTGTATTTTTAGAGGAATTTAGTAATCTCTTTTCATTTATAAACAAATTATTGTATTTATCTAATTTAGTTAAAAGTGATTCATTGCTCAAAGTACTGCCTTATCAGAGATATTTTTATGATTATATCTAAATAATATACTTAATAATTTTTTATGTATATTAATTGTAAATCATCACTCTTTATTAAAAATGAAACATTAAAATGTACTTAATTAAAATATGATATAATCACTAAATACATTTAAGGATTTACTATGGATATCAACTATTTTATTAGAAAACAAGAGTTAATCTTAGCAAAAATAGAAACTACTTTTCTTAGAAAGAAATATTTTGACTATTTAAACTCTAGTGAAAGATTAATAGCCCTCATTGGTGCTAGAGGTGTTGGTAAAACTACCCTGCTATTTCAGTACATAAAAGCCAATAATATTAATTCTCTTTACATGACAGGTGATGATATAGAATTTACTAACTCAAGCATATATGAACTAACAGATGAGTTTTACTCACTTGGTGGAAGAGTCATAGTTATAGATGAAGTTCACAAGTACAAAAATTGGGCTCAAGAGATTAAAAATATTTATGATAGTTTTCCTGATCTAACTATTAGGATCAGTGGCTCATCAATGATTAATATCCTCTATGAAAAATACGATTTAAGTAGAAGACTTGTAATACATAATGTGCCTGTTTTGAGTTTTAAAGAGTACTTTGAAATTCAAAAGGGAATAGAACTTGACTCATACTCACTTGAAGAGATACTCACAAATTCAAGTGAAATCTCTAAAAAACTAGTATTTAAGTATCAAGATCTCTACGGAGAGTTTAAAAATTATCTGCAATATGGTGCATACCCTTTTTATCTAGAAGGACAAGGGAGTTTTAATTCTAAACTTTATAATGCGTTAGAAAAAATAATTCATGAAGATATTCCATCGCTCAATAAAATTGATTATACTCATATCACAGTGTTTGAAAAGCTTATATTTTTTGTGGTATCTGCTAACAATCCTTTTGATGTAAATGTTACAGCACTCTCAAGAGAATTTGATATAAGTGTACCTACACTCAATACCTATTTGAGTATATTGGATAAAACCGCTATTTTTAAATCCATGCGAAAGTTTTCAAAAAAGGTATCTAAAAAACCACAAAAAATTCTTTTTGCAAATACAAACATTTTATATGCCTATGCGGATAAAATTAACCTTGAGCTTGATATAGGAGCTGTTAGGGAGACTTTTTTTGTAAACTGCTTTAACAATATATATTATAGTGATATTGGAGATTTTAAAGTAGATAAGCATATATTTGAGATTGGTGGGAAAGGTAAGAGTTTTTCACAAGTTAAAGATATAAAAGATAGTTATTTGGCAATAGATATTGATTTTACATCAAATAACAAGAAAATACCTCTTTGGCTATTCTCATTCATAAAATGACGATTAGTGCAATCTAAATATCTTAGATTAATAGCCATTAATGACATAAATATAGCTACTTTTTAAAGATAAAATCATAATAATATACTTAATTGTTAATTATGTATATTATTTACTAGGTACTAGAGCTCCAAAAACTCATTACTTTAAGTTTTGTGTAACTGTAATAAATGTCTAAATATGTAATTTTAAAAAGAATATGTATTTTAATTGATTTTATTTAATAAAAAATACATATTTACTCAGATAACTCATAATATATGTATTTCTCTATTTCAATTAATTCACTATCATTTAAGTTAATTGATAATTTTTTAGCTTCTAAATAACTATCGAGAAACTGTTTTAAATAATTTATACAATTAAATGCAAGTTTATTATATTGAGTATTTGGATTCATTAAACCTATTTCATATAAATACTCGTCTAAGAGTTTAGGTTCTCTTATTATGGTCTCCACTGTACTCTGTAGTTCTTCTAATTTTGAGTTAGGAATAAGCAACTTATTAAGTATGCTTGGATCTTTATGAATTGCTATTGATATATCAAACAGATCTCTTGCATTTCCTTTATGAGCTCGGAAGTAAATTTTCTTAGCAATAATCTCTTCCACCGACTCTAATAATATATCCATATCCCATAGCCTAACAAGTTGATATGGATTATTTGTTTTATCTGTAGTGCTTAAAAATTGCATTTTAAAATTATCTTTAATTGTAAATTCTGTGTATATAGGGTGTACTTTACTCTCTTTATAGTCTAATTTTTTCATAATATTTTTAAAATTAACATCCCATTTCGCAGGTCTAAATAAAATACTGATATCAACTTCGGAATGTGTAAATATATCAATATCAGTAGAGTATCTATGCTTCCAGTAATAGGCTGCTAGAGCTGTTCCTCCTCCCAATGCAGATACATCTGATAGCCCATGCTTCTTCAAGAGATAATTTGCAGCAATCATCATCTCTTTTTGAACAGTGAAATCATACATGTACAGCTCTTTTCTTTAATATTAGTGAAAGGGCACTAGGAATTACATTATTAACTGATGTCTCATGTATCTTATTCAATTTAATTCTGAATCGTCTATCCCATATCTCTCTTACACCTTTAAACTGTCTAAGTGGTGAGCTTTCATATATCCGCTTAACATTTCTAATTGATATATTAAGGAGTGTATGTAGAGTCGCTAAATCTTCTTCATCACACTCTTTAAAAAATTTACTATAAATCACCTGTTCTCGTTGAGTTGCTTCGCTATAGTTTTTATTTAAGAATGCTTTTTTAACCTCTTCAACTGAGTAAATACTTGCCTGAACTATATTTCGATTAAGAATATGAAAAAGCCTATGACTTTTTTGCTGAGATTTAATATCTCGCACATCTTTGACATTAGTTGCATGTAAAAATTGATATAGTTTGTATCTATTACTATTTTCTTTTTGCCAATCATTAATTGTACTGAGTGGGATTTCAAATATCTTACTTATCTCTTTATTTGTCATATCTTCTCCTTTAATGGTGCATTATATATGATTATCGTTATTTTGTCAAAAAGTGTATTTGAATATTTGCTTATATATTATAATTAAACTATAATAACTTCAATAATTACTAATAAGGAATATAAATGCAAGAAATAGAAATAATTGGCAAAAGAGTTAATTTAAATGTTAAAAATATAAAAAGAATTAAAATAATGGCTACTTTACTCGAAAAGGAAGTATCTAGTTTGAATGAGAAGAAAAAGCTTGATTATATTATTAATAAAGCTATTGAAGCATATTATAACTCTGATGAGATAAAAGAGCTTCTTGAATTATAAAGCTACTATATACTTTAATCTTTGTAATTAAAACACTATTTAAACTATAAAGTTAAAATATATAGAATATTATTTTATTAATATAAGATATTAGCTTAAACTTGAATTTTATTAGATAGAGCCACTTTCAGATTCAACAATTACAAATAGCTAATTTTATTCATAGCCATTTTAAAATTTAAAAAATTGCTTGAATTTATTTATCCTGTATTTTTATGGTGCTTTATTTGGAATAATAAGATTAGTAATTTTACTATCAACTTTTTAAAAAAACTTCTCTATAGATTGAATTAAGTACTCATATTTTTTGTTTTTCATAACAATTAACATGAAGCCCATCATTAACAATACAAACAATATTGCTTGATATTCTTCCATGAGTGCTAAAAAAAAGAATCCACTAGAGAGTGTAAAATAAAATAGGTATTTTTGTAGATTATCCATTAAGGTTTTAATCCTTATAATTTTTTGACATTATACCTTAAAGAAAAAAGAACACTGTATTGACTTCATAATCAATACTTGCATACATGCTGACAATTAATTTTATTAGCATGGGCTAGTAATCTCTTTGTTAGTTTGTATAGTTGCATGCTATCTTTTTAGAGTAATGTCAAAAAAAAGTAGGAAATAGGGACTTAACGATTAAAGAAGTATAATATATTTTCAATCGTGCACATAAACGGCTTATTGGGAAATAATTAAAAAATGAATACTGTAGCTTTTATAAAAACAATATAAACCAATTAATTGAGGAATAAATGCAAGAAATAAAATTACAAGTAGAAGATAAAAACTTAGAAACCGTTATGCTTATTTTAAACAGTCTAAAAGATGGATTGATTTCAGATATTACAAATAGTCTAAAACGCTCTACACAATATCAACCAAAGTTAAATAAGATAATCAAAGAAAATGAGTCAGGGACTGCTGATACCAGTGGTAAGTATATAAATCCTGCTCTTTATAAACAGAGATTGAAAAATAAGAAATAAAAAGCTAGTATGGCTACAGGTAAATATATGAGAAAAATTATTGGTATTATACTTATTGCATTAGGTGTATTTTTAGAAGTAACTTGGTTGGGTGTGTGTTTTGGGAGTGTTATTATTGGAGTACTGCTTTTAATATTTGCACCGAGGATATTGTTTTTTCCTTTTACTTTTTTCTTTGTACTTGGTCTGGTGACATTAAGCGGTAAAAATTATAAGTATTACCGTAGCTATAAATACAAACAACAAGATTATTCTCAAAGTAACTATTCAAATAGAGAATTTTCATTTGATACTCTGGATAAATACTATGAAATACTAGAATCATCAAAAAACGATTCATTAGAAACAATTAAAAAAAACTACAGACGACTTATAAAAGAGTATCATTATGATTCACTTGCGAGTAGGGGTCTACCAGAAGATATGCTGCAGTTTGCTAAAGAAAAAACACAAGAGCTAAATGAGGCATATGATGCTGTGAAAAAGGACAAAAAGTATTCTTAAATAGATAATAGTGGTTATCTATCTTTTTATTAATAAGTGCTACAATTTTCTTCAGAGCACAACAGCTCTTTAATAAATATATTTTAAAGGATTTACGATGGTTACAGTTTTCACAAAATTTCCAGTTAAAGAAGAGTTTCAAAAAGAGTACACTACGCATTTAAAAGAAGCAGTTAAAAAACATAATATTCAAGATCAAGCTGGATGTAGTGCAATGAATTTATTGGCTCCTCAGTCAAACCCAATGACAGGTGAAAATAATACTTTTATTATTGAAACTATTTGGGAAGATATGCAAAGTTTCATGGCTTATACACAAAGCGAAGCATTTAAAAAGTCTCATGAGAATATGCCTCCAAGAGAGTGGTTTATAGGTAAGCCATCTGTAGAAGTATATGAAAGTATCAACTAAAAATCTTATGAAGGAATAAAAATTTAAAAAAAAGTTCTCTTAACTTTTGGAGTACTATAGAGATATAAAAAAGTTAAAGTTTGATAGTTATAGATGCTATCCTAATATTTCTATAGTGGTAAGATTTATTAATCGTATGTTTATGCTAAAGGAAGACGATATAAAGTAAAATCAATGTCATTTATAGCATAATAAATTACTGAGGAGTTACCATGAAGCGATTAGATTTAATAAAACAAATCATAGCTAGAAAAGTGCAATTAAATATCACTATAGAAAATCTTGCAAAGCTAAGTGGTGTAGGTATTAGAACAGTTAATCGTGTCTTAGCAAACGAAGATGTTAAACTAAGTACAATAGAGAGTATTACTAACTTTTTAGGATTAGATTTTGCAGGTAATGAGATAGTAACACTTGATGAGCTTAAAAAACAAAGAGCAAAAGAGAAAGCTATTTTTATGGCTTCTCTTATGCAAAGCACATCAGCACTTGAGATGCAAGGGCTAGATGAAGATAGTGTAAATAACATAATCTCTATGTACGAAAAAGAGTTTCTAAATGGTAACTATCAAGATACTCTTTGGGTAGCTTAAAATGATACACTCTAAGGCTGACTTCTTATCCAACTATTATCCCTTAAACAGGTTCTTAATCTCTTCAGTATTCATATCTTTAAGCCAACTCTCACCAATATTGACACTTAAATCAGAGA
>JAMOPZ010000109.1 GCA_027064245.1 Campylobacterales bacterium | reverse complement strand
TCACTCATGGATAAAATCGTAGAAGATAATAAGAGTAAAAGATATACATCTTATTATATCTCTGCCTTTAAGTATGGGATGCTTAACGGCTCATTAGGGTATGAATCATTCATGCCAAAGTCTCATCTTGTAAATCCAACAATTGAAGATAAGGTTATACTCTCAAATATTTTTCTATTGAACTTTATAGATGAAAAACTCATAGATAAGTTTGTAGCAAGAGGGCAAGACCAATTTGCCGATGTTTTTATTTTAAAGTATGGGCATGATGATTATCTAAAAGCTGAAAATAAATTTGAAACAAAAGTAAGTGAAATAGTTAGTGGATATAATAAATACCTACAAAAGAGTAAAGAGATAAATGAAAAGTTTTCTAAACTCGATAATGCTATGGTACTAGATGCTGAATATCAAGACTTTACAGGAAAACTACGACAAAAATATGATGATTATGAGAAAAAAGTAATTGCATTTGAAAGGTCTACTAATCTTAGTGACTCTAAACGAAATAAAATTTCTAATGATTTGGAGAGATATTTTAAGTATCAAGGTTACTCCAAAGCAAAGAGAAAATACAAAGCAGCTATGAATCGCCAATTTGGTCATTATATTACACCATCAAGATGGTGTAATGGAGGATATTGTCCTAGTGATAGTGCTATAGACCAAGTAGTTTATACCGAAGGTTATAGAAAGTTTACAAAAAAATCTGGAGGAATTCCACCAGATTTGTCTCAAAGAGCATTTTATAAACATCCTAAAGTAAAAAAGAAAGTTATTGCCGAGTTAAAAGCGAAAGGACTTCGTGTATCTAACTCTTTTAACTACTCAAAAGCACAGTTTGCAAAAGCTTACAAAGCAAAAATAAATAGAGAATTTTCAAAAGTTAAAAAGAAGTTTTCTGCAGAACTTAAAAAAGAAACAAAAATATATATACCATTTGGACTGAACTACAACCAATTTGTCTATAAGTTTAAATCAGACTTTACAAAAGAAGTTGGAAAAAAATGGGGTAATATTTTATACAAAATGGCTAAAGCAAAAGACACATCAAAGTTTTATAGTAAATTTTATAAGCCAAAGTATAAAGATGAATATCTTAGAGATTTTCTACTAACAAAGAGTGATTTTAATGGTGACAAGCATAAAAAGCTAGGTGATGGGGCAGTGAAACATCTTTTTATTCCACCATTTGCAATTGGAATGTCACTTATTGCAGGGATACTTAACTTTGTTTCTGTTGTGGTTATATTGATATTTTTAGTGATTAGACTAGATAGACTAGATTCTAAAAAGCAATTTTTGATAAAGGGAACTGTAAAGTTAATTATCTTAAGTGTATTAATTTTATATCCATATTATAAAATGCAAGAGTATGATGCATTTGAAGGTTATGAAGCTTTAGAAAAAGTAAAGGAGAGTGAAGCAGGTGCAAAATATTTGAATCTTCTTGAGTGGATTATGGTGTATGAAAAATTTGGTTATGAAAATTTATATAAATATGTAAGACCTACTTCATGAAATTTTTAATTGTTCTACTCTTGGCATATATAAATTTATATGCCTTTAGTTACACTATTACATCAAATGAGCTCAATGAAAATATTACTAAAAAGTTTCCAATTGAAAAGAAAATATTTTTATCAAAGTTTCTCTTTTCTAATCCAAAGTTTGAGATAGAGAAAGAATCAGACTTAATCTTATTTGAGTGTGATGTTAGTAACTCTTCTATATCTTTAAATGATGGAACAATTCCTATTTTCAGAGTATATGCTAAAAGTGATATTAGATATGATGGACAAAATATATATTTAAAAAAGATAGAGATAGAACACATTAAAAATGGAAAAATTTCACCAAAACTTGAAAAGAAACTAAAGGTAGGAATATCACTTCTTTTAAATTTATATTTTTCTAAAAAACCTATTTATAAAATAAATGAAGCAAGCTATAGTATGAAAATTGCAAATAGTGTAATAGATGATGTTATTATAAAAGATGGAGTTATAAAATTACTTATTCTTGAATAGATGAATTTAATTCGTTTATTAAATATGATATAATTACATAAAGAACAAAAGGAAGAAGATAATGACAAAAGCATTTACAGAAATTATAAAATTATCGGATTCATCTCTTAAAGGTTTTGAAGTAGCTGAAAAACAGGCAAAATCTTCACAAAGAGAAAAACAAGATATCGCTCGTAGAGAGCGAAGAAATAGACTGAATAAACTTCGTGCATCTGCATAAGTGATTTCTCTATAAATGACAGAAATAGAAAAAGAAGTTTTATATGCAACATTTCAGTTACTTCCATTAAGTGAAGTAGACTCTGGACTTTTAAATACTTTTAATTGTGAAATCAACTCTGATTTAACGAACTTCATTCACAAGACAGCACGAGATTATGAAACAAGACAAATAGCACGAACATTTGTTCTTGTAAATAGTGATAAGAATGAAGTTGTAGGGTATTTTACTATTTCAATGAAATCATTAAGTACAAATGGAATGTCAAAAACAAGTATAAAAAAGATAGATGGTGTTTCTAACAGTAGAGTTTGTATTCACAGTTTTTTAATAGGACAACTTGGGATTTCAGATAATTATGCACAAGATAAACTAGGTATATTATTACTTGATGATGCATTTACTAAAATTGAAATGGCTCATGATTTAGTAGCGGGAAGATATATACTTGTTGATGCTGTAAATAATGAAAAGGTAATTAAATTTTATACTGACTATGGATTTTCACTATTAGCTACAAATATAGAAGAATCTGAAAATAGTAGTATGAGAATGATTTATAAGATATAAAATAGTTTCGGTGCCAATTCGGTGCCATTATATACCTATAAAACTGATTTTATAGATATTTCTTAAATTGTGAAACTTCGATATATAGGGTATATGGTGGTATTTAAGGGTTTATACAATGGTTTCCAGTATCCGGAGCCACAACTTCAACAATCCCCTAAAATACGAACTATAATCAATTAGTATAAATACTTTGGCAACCTATTGGCAACCATCTTTATAAATATTTACTCGCCAATTCCAATATACCATAGTTTCCGAGATATTTTATGTATCCATTTTTTAATTAAGTCTAATTTATACTATACTGTAGTATAGTATTGACATATGTTAGCTTAT
>JAMOPZ010000108.1 GCA_027064245.1 Campylobacterales bacterium | reverse complement strand
CTGTTTTAAAGTCACGGTTTTTCGTTACTTTAAAAACTGCTTTTTCATACTCCAAAAATGATTTAGAGTTAAAAAACTCGTTTAGTCTTTGCTTATTCTTACCGAACTGTAAAGCTAACTTTGTAGCGTTGAGATAAACAGTTTCATTCCTAACAAGTTCTGATACATCAAGGATTAGATTTTTACCGTGTATTGTTGTAAGGTTGAAGTTTTTCATACTAGGCTACCTTTACAACTGCGTGAGACTCTAACCATCTATCAAGCTCGAATCTGTCGTAACGAATAAAACGACTGCTTATCTTTGAGTATGGAATTTTCCCCTCCATTCTCCAAACTGCCTGTGTTTGTTTCGCTATTGCATAACCGCCCTCGCTGGTTGGTTTTGCTACATCATCAGGCGTGAGCCATCTATTTAAGTGTTCGTTGGTATTCATTAATTACCCTTTTGCTTTAGGTAGCTACTCTAAAGGCTTGTTTGAATTTATGAATATTCATAGTGTGATTATTGCATTTGTGAAAAGTTTTAACCATAGGGTTTAGAATACTATTATGTAAAAGGGGTTATATAAAAGGAGTTTTAGAGGGAGGTTATTTTACACCTGATAAATACGACCGATATTCTTCATTATCAATATAATTTTTTGCTATTGCATAGTATTCATCTAGTGAATGGAATTTATCAGTTGAAATATTTTTTATATCTATCCAATATCTATTTATCTCGTCAATAATATACTCATTTGTAAGAATATCAGCCTCTAAAATTTTATTAACTTTTTTGCAGTCATAAATGAAAAGAATATCTGCAAATCTTCCTGTCATTGGTTTGGGGTTTTTACTTTTGAGAACATCACAATTTTTTAAATCGCAATAGTATGGATCTTGTGACTCTCCTAAAATTTCATAAATATTTTTGAACTTTAAATGATTGTTATCAAAATCATCTTTTAATTTTGAAATATACTCTAAAATTTCTTCTTTTGGTTTGGTTAAATCAAGCTCTGCAAATACATTTTTATTTTTACTTTTATTTACAATAACATCACTTGGAAAAGGTGTTTGTTTTAAGCTTATAATTGTTTTATCTATTTTATACTCGTCTTCATTAGCATTTAGCTCTTTCAGGATATTTTGTTTTTCTTGAGTCGTTAATGGATTTTCATCCACAAAAAACATATCTGTTCTCGCAATGTCCTCAATATTTATATTATCGCCATATTGTTGTAAAAAATATTCATAGCGTTCTGGTGAAAGTGCATTCTTTAAGATTTTTTTAACTTTACTGCTATCTATTTCATTTGTAATAAAATGATAGTGTTCTTTATTGTCGAAATAATTTTTTGCTTGAATGGATGTAGTTCTACTTGATATGTAAGTAACTAAAAAATATTTAGATAGATGCTTGTCTATGTTTAATAATTTATTTGCACTTGTATAGTAATGGTTTTGCAGTTGTTCGTCTTCTGTTATAATTTTATGAACGGTGTCGAGTACTGATTCATAAATAGTTTCTGTTTTATTAAAAAATCTTACAGCCCTCGCATTTAACATTTTTCCATGACATGATTCTGTAAAATCTTCACAATGAACTCTTCTCGCAAAACATTCTATACAAAATAAATATGGCAATTCGAAAATACTTTCGTTTTTTAGATTGTCAAAATTTATATAAACCTCATTATCTCTTTTAAAAAGATTTAGCTCTATTATTTTCTTTCTTAACTCTAAAGTTTTTTTACTTGGTCTTGCCATTATTCCATCACCTCAATATCTATAATATTTTCTAATTGTTTGTTCGCACTCTGTGAGCCTTTTAAGTGGTTAATAGTACGATACACTTCGTCCACTGTCTCGGCTCTCGTATGTCCCAGTGAAGCACTCAAAACTGTTGCAGCCGTTCCCGTCTCACCCAATGCAGTAACTAAAATATGCCTAAAGTAGTGCATTGTAAGTTCTTCTATGCCTGTGTCCTCTTTTATCTTTGCTAACTGTTTTCTGGGTGGTTGTAGCTTCTTCCCTGTTCTTGGAGATTTAAAAACAAGCCCGTGAGCGTCTTGTAATTCAAGAAGAGGCTCTTTTATATGATGTGGTAGGTCATAGGTCTGGTCTTGCCCTATCTTGTTGTTATCGGCTCGTATGATGTAGCGGTTATTGTTGAGGTCTATGTCTTGCCATTGTAGCGTTGCTATTTCATTCCAGCGTCTTCCATAGAGTGCGAACATAAACAAAGCTCTATAAAACGGGTCATCTTTGTAGCGTGTCTGTATGGCATTAAAAAGCAGCGATATTTTTTCAGTAGCATTGGTAACTGTCTTTTTACGCTTTTTATGTCTGTTTGGGATAGTCATAGGTGGTATGGGCTTTGTTAATGCTCCGTTGCTTTGTGCATATTCTAAGATGGGTTTGAGTATTTGGAGTATTACTTTTTCAATGGTACGGATAGAGCAGCCACCTTTAATGTATTGGTGGTGGTTTGTAGTCTCCATATTTTTACGGATCTTATCTACATCATTCTCTATAATCTTACTGGCTGCTTTATTTCCTATAAAAGGCTTTATGTATAGTTCATATTGTCGCTTTCTTGCGTGAGTCCATTCTGATTCAGTACATTTTTTGGTGAAATACTCTTCGGCTATGTAGTCAAGTTTTGTAGTAGGGTTAAATGGATTTTCTAAAGCCTCTTGTTTTTCATCATAGAATTTTTTAGCATCTTCATTGACTTTTTTAATGGTATCTTTTTTATTCCAATGTTTGTCTGAATAGTCAAATATCTTTCGTATCTGTTTTCCATCAATCTTACAACGGTATAAAAACTTATTGAACTCTTTATTCGCTTTGATGCCTGTATTGAGTCCTTTTGCTGTTTTGTCTGAATTTGTATAGATGAACTCTTTATAATTTATCGCCATTTTTGCAGCCTTACATAGTGGGTGACACCTTGGGTGACACTTTTTTATGAATTGATTGTATCATAAAGTATATTAATAGGAATGATGATATGCTTTAAAATAACCTAAAATAGGGGTTTATGAATATTAAGAAATGATAGAGCGGATTTTTGCGGTACCAGCGGTCACACGTTCGAATCGTGTCGGGCGCACCATACTTAAATCCCCTAAACAACGAACTTCCAAACAAATTTTAAAAATACAAAATTATTTAA
>JAMOPZ010000107.1 GCA_027064245.1 Campylobacterales bacterium | reverse complement strand
ATAAATTTTAAGGAGGTATAAAATGGGTACAAAACAAAAAACAAAAGAGGTAGTAAAAACAATAGAAGAAAAAGTTGAAAAAGGGTTAGAGGTAGTAAAAGATACTTTTGATAATGTAGCAAGACATCTACCTTTTGCAAATTTAGCAAAACATACAAATGATACTTATGATATAGAGATAGATTTACCAGGGGTTAAAAAAGAGGATATTGATATAAAAATAGAGGATGATTATCTAACTATAAGTGCAGTAAGAAGATTTAAAAAAGAGTTAAAAGAGGATGATTATTATCTATGCGAATCAAACTTTGGACTTATAAGTAGAAGTTTTGCATTGGATGATAATATAAGTAGAGAAAATATACAAGCAAAATATGAAGATGGAAGATTGTATCTTACATTTGAAAAAGTAGAATCTAAAAAAACAAAAAAAATTAGTATAAAATAAAAGGAAGCATAAGATGAAGAATATAATAAAATCAGGTTTACTAGCATTAGTATTAACAACTACAGCTAATGCTACGGTATTATCTCAAAATAATAATATAGATGATGAATTTGCAAGAATGCAGCAATATATAAATAAAATTATGGGTTCATATTTTGTAAGACAACCTATTGCTGCAGTACAAAATATAAATTATCCAAAAGTAAATATGCAAGAAAAAGATGATAAATATATATTAAACTTTGAATTAGCAGGTATGAGCAAAGATGATATTAAGCTTTCTCTTGATAATAATTTACTTATATTAAGTGGTGAAAAAAAAGTAAAAAAAGAGGATAAAGATAAAACATATATAAAACATGAGATATATATGGGAAAATTTCAAAGAGTAATTCAGTTACCAGATAATATACAAATAGATAAAATTAAAAGTAAATTTAATAATGGAATGCTAGAAGTTACAATACCAAAAGCAAAAGTTACAACACCTAAAATTAAAACTCTTAAGATAGATTAGGAGTTTAATTATTAATTTGTTTAGCCTGAGTAACTGCTCTTTTAAAGGTTTTATGCATATTTTCTTCGCCTATTAAAGAAACAATACCAGCTTTTTTTAATTCTGCGAAGACACTATTATTAGTACCTGATGTGATTATAATGGTTCCATTAGATTTTAAAAGTTTAGCAGTTTGGGCAAAATTATAAAGTGCAGTTGCATCTATAAAAGGAACATATCTCATTCTAATAATTAAAATTTCTGCATTTACTCCACTTTGCTTAATCATACAAGCATATTGTTTTGCTGAAGCAAAAAAGAGTGGTCCGCCTATTTCATAAACTGCTATATTTTTTGGTAATTCGTCATAATTTTCTATATCATTTTCATCATCACTTTTTACTATTTCATGTTTTTCTACATCTGCCATTCTTTTCATAAAAAGCAAAGATGAAAGTACAATACCTACTTGAATAGCTACTGTTAAATCAACAACAACAGTTAAAATAAAAGTAGAAAGTAGCACTATATAGTCATATGGTGAACCTTTTAAAATAGATAGAAATGATCTGTATTCACTCATATTAAAAGATACCACTATTAAAATCCCTGCTAATACAGACATAGGGATAAGTTTTGCAAAATTCATAAAAAAGAGCATAATAAAAAGTAAAACAATAGAGTGAGTTATACCTGCTATTGGTGTTCGTCCTCCATTTTCTACATTTGTAGCTGTTCTAGCTATCGCTCCAGTTGCTGGAATACCACCAAAAAATGGTGTTACAATATTGGCTATTCCTTGAGCTATAAGTTCTGTATTTGACCTATGTGAACCACCTATCATTCCATCTGCTACAACAGCTGAAAGAAGTGACTCAATGCTTCCTAAAAGTGCTATTATTAAAGCAGGAACCAAATAGTGTGATAAGTTTGAAATATCTAAATTTGGTAGACTAAAAGTGATATTTCCTGAAATTGTTCCAAAAAAACTCTCAATAGTAGTAGTAGGCAAATCAAAAACTTGAACTATAATTGTAAGTAAAATAAGAGCTACAAATGAACCTGGTATTTTAGAATTTATTTTTTTAAAATTTACAGTGATAAAAATTGTAGTAATAGTAATAATTAAAGCATAATAATTTATACTGTCTAAAGAGTGAATATAAAGATTCCATTTTTGGAAAAAATCTGCTGGAAGTTTCTCTATATTAAGTCCTAGTGCATCTTTTATTTGAGTGGAAAAAATAACAAGTGCTATACCACTTGTAAAACCAACTATTAAAGGATTTGGAAAATATTTTAATAGATTTCCAAATTTAAAAATACCAAATAGTATTAGGATGATTCCTGCTAATATAGTTGAAATTAGAAGCCCATCTATACCGTATTGCTCTATTATTCCATAAAGTATAATTATAAATGCACCAGTAGGTCCTCCTATTTGAACACGACTACCACCAAAAATAGAGATGACAAATCCTGCAACTATAGCTGTTATTATCCCTTTTTCAGGGGATACTCCACTAGCAACTGCAAATGCAATAGCAAGTGGTAATGCAACAATTCCTACAATACTACCTGCTATAATATCTTTAAATATCTGTTCTTTTGAAATACCTTGTTTTAATAATGTAAAAAACTTTGGTTGAAAATTTATATTCATTTTTATCTCCTAGAGAGTGTATAACATAATTTTGCTTACATTTTACTATCAAGATATTTTCCAGTTTCCTTATGTGCAAATTGTGGAAGTATTTTAAAAAATTCTTTTATGATATCCTCTTTATTCCAAGATAAAGTTTGTTTAAATTTTCTTATTTTCATCTCAAAATCTTTTAATAACTCTTTATTAAAATCTATCTCATTTTTTATAATACCTATATTTTCAAATCTAGTCATATCTAAAGTTTCATTATCGGTAAAAAACTCTTCAAAATCTTTTTCCCCTGTTGTATCACTTTTTGTAAATAAACATGGATATATATCTTTTTGTTTATTTGTTTGTAAAAAATCTCTAGCTTCATCTTCATCTTTACATAGATATGGTTTATATCCTTTATATTTTAAATATTTTATAGCTATATCACTAAAACTAATAAGATGTAAATCTGAAGATAATTTAGGAAAAAATATATCTCTATTATTAGCAAATATACAGCTCATAAGGCATAGTTCACCACTTTCTTTTGGTGTTACAAAATATCTTTTTATATCATTTGGAGCTACTATT
>JAMOPZ010000106.1 GCA_027064245.1 Campylobacterales bacterium | reverse complement strand
TTTACAAATATACATCAAAATAGTTTTTTTTAAAATATATTATTGGTTAATCTAATAATAAATATGATATAATCTTATAAATAAAATAATTTTAAATTAGAAAAGGTTTTTAAATATGTTTTCTTTATCGCTTACAAAACGATATATTCCAGCTATTATATTATTGACATTGTTTATTATATTTTCACATATTTTAATAAATAATGTAGTAGATTCAAACCAAGATTTAGCAAAAATTATTAATATAAGTGGTAAACAAAGAATGTTATCTCAAAGATTGATTATTTTAGCTCAAGATTATTATGAAGATACTTTTAAAAAACAATATTTAGTTGATGCATTAAATGAGATAAAATCAGCACATAAATATCTTTTAACAAAAATAATAACAAAAAAACTTCATAAAATATATTATGAAAATGGTTTAGATAAAGACTTAAGAGCTTATTTACAAAATTTTGATAATTTATTGGTACTTATGAATCCAATATTTATTAAAAATGCAAGAGAAGAGTCATTAAGTATATTAAAAAAGTTAGATTTAGCTGTAAAAGAGTATGAAAGATATTCAAATCAAAAATTAGAAGAGACATCATCTTTAGAATTTTATATGATGTTAGCTACACTGTTTATACTTCTTTTAGAGGTATTATTTATCTTTAGACCAGCAGCTAGGCGTATAGATATCAATACTAAAAAGCTTATGAAAAATCAAGAATATGAAGAAACAGTAATAGAATCAAACAATAGTGCTATTATAGCAATAGATTATAGTGGAAAAATCACAACATATAATAAAAAAGCTCAAGAGATGTTTGGTTGGAGCAAAGAAGAAATGATAGGAACTAGAAATGTAACTAAAATAATACCTCAAAAATACAAACAACTTCATATTCAAGCATCAGTAAAATATCTAAAAACAGGAATATCTTGTGGAGCACTTGGTAAAACACATGAATTAGAAGGGTTAAAAAAAGATGGTACTATTTTTCCTATTAATATATCGTTTGGTTCAAAATATAAATTAAAAGACTCTATTGTTGTAGCAAATATATTAGATATATCAAAAGAGAAAAAACAACAAGAGATGTTAGTACAGCAATCAAAATTAGCCTCTATGGGTGAGATGATGCAAAATATTGCACACCAGTGGAGACAACCTTTAAGTACAATAAGTACTGCAGCAAGTGGTATGCAAATAGAAAAAGAGTATGGTATATTAACAGATGAGATGTTTAAAGATAGAGTAGATGTTATTATTGATAATTCTCAATTTTTATCTCAAACAATAGAAGATTTTAGTAATTTCTTTAAAAAATCAAATAAACAGACACTATTTCTTGTATCTGGTGTAGTAGATAAAGTAGAAAAAATTGTAAAAGATACTTTTAGAATAAATAATATAACAATATATAAGCATTATAATAACAATAACTCTTTAGAGTGTCTAGGATTTGAAAATGAACTTTCACAAGTTATTATAAATATTTTTAATAATGCCAAAGATATTTTAATAGAAAAAGATATTGATAATAAGCTTGTAAAAGTAGAAATAGAAGTTCAGAATAATAAAGGAGAAAATAACTTTGATGATATAGTTATCTATATTTATGATAATGCAGGAGGTATTCCTCAAGATATATTACCAAAAGTATTTGAACCATACTTTACTACAAAACATCAATCCCAAGGTACAGGAATAGGGCTACATATGTCTCATGATATTATTCATAATCATTTTAGAGGTTGTATAAGAGCATATAATGAAGAGTTTATAGTTGAAAATAAAAAATATTTCGGTGCTTGTTTTCAGATACGAATACCATCAAATATAAAATCTAGTGATAAAAAATGAAATTAATTATAATTGCAATATTATTATTTTCCTATTTATTTGCACACCCGCATACATTTATAGATGTTTATCCAACTTTAATACAAAAAAATGGTTATGTAAAGCAAGTAGATATAAAATGGCTTCTTGATGAGATGACATCTTCTATGTTGATTATGGAATTCGACCAAAATGGAAATGGAAAAATAGATAAAAAAGAAAATAAATATATAAAAGATAATTATTTTATGTCACTAAAAGATTATAGTTTTTATACATATATAAAAGATAGATACAAAGTAGGTGGTTTTCATGCAGCTATTAAAAAAAATAGAATAGAATATAGCTTTGCGCTTATACCTTTAAAAAAGACAAAAGTCAAAGGATTTTATATAGATTTTTATGATGAAGATTTTTTTGTATCTATGATATTAAAAGAAAAATTTGTAACCCAAAAAATACCACATATTGTAAAAGATATAGATGGAGATTGGTTTTATGGATATAAGATAATTTATAAGTAGGAAAATATGGATATTTACAATACTATTATTAGACAATTAACAACTTGGCAATATCAATTAAATAGTTTTATCTCTGGGCATATAAGAGCTATAGATGATGATAGTTCTATTATGATGAGTCTTACAGTTTTAGGTATTGCTTTTTTATATGGATTAATTCATGCTGCAGGTCCAGGTCATGGAAAAGCATTAGTTGGACTATATTTTAGTGGAAAAAGTGATAATAACAATATAAAAAAAGATTATTTTCAAGCTTTTGAGATGGGATATTTAATAGCAATTATTCATACAATTTCTGCTTTGGTTACAACTTTTAGTTTATATCTTATAATAAAAACTATGTTTTATAAAAATTTCAGAGATACTTATGATCAAATAGTACATATATCTGCTTTTATGATTATAATTGTTGGATTTTATATTATATATGAAGCATACAAAAATAAAAAAGCAAAAGAGGATCTAAATCAAGATATTAAAACAAAATCAAAATATGCAGTTGCAATTTCAGCTGCTATTGTACCGTGTCCTGGAGTTATGACAATAACACTTTTTTCTATAATTCAAAAAAAATATTTATTAGGAATATTAAGTGCTATTGCTATGAGTATAGGGATGGGACTTACTATTTCACTTGCTGGAATATTAGGTATATTGTTTCATAAAAAAACAAGTCAATTTACTAAAAATATAGGATATATACTTCAAATGGCAAGTGGTGGTATAATTATTTTATTAGGTTTATTTTTGATATAAGAGGGTGATATATAAATTGTAGAGAATTTATATTATGTTAACCAAAAGATATTATAATCATATCTTTGTGC
>JAMOPZ010000105.1 GCA_027064245.1 Campylobacterales bacterium | reverse complement strand
CCTAAACAATAAGATTATATTGTATAATGAGACCTTAACAAATCAAATAAAGGATAAAAATGAATTTAAATTTAACAACAAAAGATATAAAAACAGATATAAAAATAGTTCTTGTTTTTAATAAAAAAATAAAAGAGGATAAGGAGATATTAAAACTTCTTGATTTTAAGGGTGAAGATGAGTCTTGTGTACTTTTACCAGAACTTGGTAAATTATATGTGGGATCTCTTAATGATGATAAAGATAGCATTCGAGTAGCAGTTGCAACAGCGATAAAAAAATTAAATACTACAAACTACAAAAGTATCTCTATAAAAGTAAAAAAATCTTTAAAAGCTTATGTAGAAGGTTTTGAACTTGGAAATTATAATTTTGATAAATATAGATCTAAAAAAGATAAAAAAGAGGAAAAAAATATCTATTTAGAAGTAGATAAAATATCAACAAAGTTACAACAAGAGTTTGAAGAAGCTGTTATTATTAGTGAATCTGTAAATATGGTAAGAGATTTTGTAAATACAACGCCAGACGATTTTTACCCATCTATTATGGCAGCAAAAGCTATAGATATAGCAAAAGAAAATGAACTAAAATGTAAAATTTTAGATGAAGATTATTTACAAGAGCATGGTATGAATGCTATGTTAGCAGTTGGTCGTGCAAGTAGACACAAATCTAAACTTATACATCTTACTTATAAACCTAAAAAAGCTAAAAGAAAAATTGTACTAATAGGAAAAGGTCTTACATACGATAGTGGAGGACTTAGCTTAAAACCTAGTGATTTTATGACAACTATGAAAAGTGATAAAAGTGGTGGAAGTGCAGTTCTTGGGATAATAAAAGCAGTAAGTGATCTTAACCTACCTATTGAAGTAGATGCTATAATAGGAGCAGTTGAAAATATGATAGGTGGAGATGCTTATAAACCAGATGATATATTAAAAGCAAAAAATGGTACCACAATAGAGGTAAAAAATACCGATGCAGAAGGTCGTCTTGTACTTGCTGATTGTTTATGTTATGCTCAAGATGAGATTAAAGATTTTGATTATATTTTAGATTTTGCAACTTTAACAGGAGCTTGTGTAGTTGGAGTTGGTCAATATACAAGTGGTGTTATGGGTAATAATAACCAATTAAATTGGCAATTTGTACAAAGTGCATTAGATAGTGGTGAATTAGCTACAAGTTTACCATTTAATAGATATTTAGGAAAAACCTTAAAAAGTCAAATAGCAGATATTTGCAATATTAGTAGTACAAGATATGGAGGAGCTATAACAGCAGGGATGTTTTTAGATAAATTTATAAAAGATAAAAACAAAGATAAATGGATCCATGTAGATATAGCAGGACCTGCATTTGTAGAAAAAGATTGGGGATACAACCCTTATGGAGCAAGTGGTGCAGGAGTAAGAATGACTATGGAGTTTTTACAAACATTATAATATTAAATTACATTTCACTCTGACCCTATTAAAATGATATAAAAATAGTGTCGGAGTGATTTAATACTATATTAAGTTGCTTTATTGTATACTTCTACTTGAAAAACAGGCAAAGGCGTACAATTGGCACGAAAATTAAGAATCTTTTTTAACAATACCCCACAACATATCATATTAAAAAGTATAAGTGATATTATACTTTTTAATGATCAAGAGGATTATAAAAATTTCTTAAATATTTTGCAAGATTTAAGTAGTAATATCTCTATAGATATACACTCTTATGTTTTAATGCCAAAGTACTTTGAGTTTATAGCTACTCCTAAAGAAGCAGATACATTATCAAAATTTATGCAAAGTTTAGGACGACGCTATGTGGGATACTTCAATAAAAAGTATAATCGTACAGGAACTATTTGGGAAGGTAGATATAAGTCATCATTAGTTGAAGCAGAACTTTATCTTTTTAAAATTATGAGTTATATTGAAAAGATACCTATGTTTGAAAATATAGTATCTAATCCAAAAGATTATAAGTATAGTAGTATTCATAAAAATCTGTTAAATGGTAAAGATGATATAATTGTTTATTCAACCTTGTATAAAAATTTAGGTTTTACTCAAGAAAAACGAATAGAAAAATATAAAAATATTTTTTATAAAGATTTTTCTTTGGAAACAAAAAAATTTATTTTATCATCTTTAGCAAAACAAAGTATAACAGGTAGTGTTGAGTTTATAAAAAATTTAGAAAACTCTATAGGTATGTCGCTTATTGCTAAAAAAAGAGGGCGACCAAAAAAAGAAAATCAAATCAAGGATAAAAAAATGTATAAAAAATTAGTAGTATTAGATAAAGAGAAGCATAAAAGTTTAAAAATAAATCCATTAGAGAATTTAAATTTTGCAAAAAAGAATAGTTTTGTACCAGTTACAGCATTAGAAACAGCATTAGTAGGAGCTGCATTTCCAGTAGTATTTACCTCAGGTGAACATACATCTTTAGTAGCACTTGTATCTTTAGGTGGTGAAAGTTTAGCTATTAATGCTGAGGGTAAATGGATAACACAATATGTTCCATCATTTTTTAGAAAATATCCATTTTCTTTAGGATCAACAAAAGAAAATCCTGAACAAAAAGTGGTATTAATAGATGAAGAGTCTCCTTTATTTTCTAAAACTAAAGGGAAACAATTATTTAAGAAAAATGGTGAGCAATCTGAAGTATTAGAGCATGCTATAAAATTTTTAACACAAGCAGAACAACAAATGGATATTACAAAAAATATTGCAAAGCTAATTAGTGATGCTGGTATTTTAGAAGATAGAGAAATAGCCGTTGGTGAAGGTGATGAAAAACAGATTTTAGTAAATGGATTTAAAGTAGTAGATAGAGAAAAATTAAATGCTTTAAGTGATGATATATTAGCAGATTGGGTAAGAAAAGGGATCATTAGCTTTATTGATGCACATTTAAAATCTCTTGAACATATAGAAACATTATTTAAGATAGCACACCAAAGACAAAACTAATGGCACAAAAACAACCAAATAAAAAAGTAACTCAATCGGAACTTAAAGAGGCTATTTTAGAATCAAAAAAATCATTTATTGTAGTTGGTTTTTTTAGTATGTTTATTAATCTTCTTATGTTGGTTCCAACATTATATATGTTACAACTTTATGGAAGAGTTATGACAAGTAGAAGTGAATCTACACTATATATGCTAACAGGTATT
>JAMOPZ010000104.1 GCA_027064245.1 Campylobacterales bacterium | reverse complement strand
TAAAGTATGAGGCTATTATCTTATCTATTATCGTGCCTGTTCTATAGTAAAATGAACCAAAAAAGATATATTTCATTCTATGCCATAAAAGTAATAGTATCTCTTTGTTGTATTTAAAGTCAAATTTTGTATTTTTACTAAGTATCAGCCACATAATAGCAAACAAAAATATTTGTACAATTACCTGATACAGTCCAGCTGAATATATACCATAATCTTCTATTGTCATAAAGATAAATATAAAACCTATTATTGCACCTAACATATTTAAAAAGTTTATCTTTATATATTGATTTTTTTCTTGAAATATAGATAAAAAAAGTATATTTAAAGTGCTAAATAAAAAAGAGATATTTGAAAATGTTTGAATTGTTAATATCTTATCAAACTCTATAGTGTCAAGATAATTAGCATAAAGTAACTTACTCCAAAAATACATAGACAACATCACAATTATAAATATAGGAATAACTATCAAAGATATGGATACAAACATCTCACCCTCTATCTTTTTCTCTCTATTTTCTATAAGTATAGGAGTAAGAACAGAAGAGATAGACCACCCAATACTTGAAGTCAAAAATGCAAACACTGCCAAACTAATGTAAAGTATATCTAGCTCTGCATTAAAACCTATCTTTTTTACTATGTAAAAATTTGTTGCAAAGTTTATAAGTATCTGCATAGATGCAAGTTGCATTAGGTATATTTTACTTTTGTGTTGTTTGATTCGTTTTATCATTTATATAATCTTAGCTTCTTTAAAAATATCATAATATTTTTTAGCTGTACTTTCTAATGACAAATAACTAACCTTTGACTTATTATCTAAAGTATGTTCTTTCAATAAATTTGGGCTGTCTATATAACTACTTATAGCTTTTACAAATTCATCTCTATCGTGATTACATATAAAACAATTCTTATTATTTTCTAAAATATTACTATGACCATTTACTTTATTACTTACAACTATACCCATACTAGATGCCATAGCTTCTATAATACTCATATTTCCATTACTAAATTTAGCAGGTAAATATAATATATCAGAAGTTTTATAAACCAAATGCAAATCATTCCAGCTTTTTATATCATCTAAAAAATGTATTTTATTTTCTAGATGATATTTTTTTATTTTTTCTATACATTTATCTTTTAATTCTCCATCATTATTCATTTTTAATATAATATTTGGATATTTCTTTTGTAAATCATAAAAAATATCTATGGCTAATAACGGATCATAAATATCTATAAGTCTATTTGCATAGAGTAACACTATCTCTTTTTTATCCTTTAAATCTCTTAATGGATGCTTTAGATGTTCGTCTATATCTGCTCCATATGTAGTGGCAAAAATAGGGGTATTAGGAAATAAAAATTTATATTGTTTCTTTGCATCTTTATTTGTAGTTGTTAAAATAGCATCAACATTCTTATATAAAAATTTTAAAATTTTCCAACTAAAATTATTTGTTTTTAATCTTCCATCTTCATACCTACTTACTTCAGTAAATACAATTATTTTTTTATTATTTTTTTTTGCCCACAAATAAGCTAGATAATTTCCAGGAATTGTAAATCCACCTATCATAATAATATCTGGATTAAACTCATTTAATCTCTTAAAAACATCAAATGTTATATATTTTTTTTTAAAGCTTATAACATTATTTAAAAGACTACATCTATTGCCCAATGGTATTTTCCACCATTTAGGTCTATCTTCTTCTATATAAGTATAAAACCAAAATTGAGTGTCAAAATATTTATTTAGATGATAAGCTTTTTTAACTTGATAAGGAGCTGCCATGTTAGAAATAAAAACAAATTTCTTTTTCATCTTATTTTATCCAAGTCTATATTTTGTTTCATTTCTTCTAGCATAGTTATCAAATCATATTTTATATTAAATTGAAATTCTTTATTTGTTTCAGACATATCAAATGTAAAATTTGGTTGTGATGGTTTTTCAGGCTTATATATTTTTTGTACTTCATCAGAATCACTTGAAAATACTTTTATAATAGCATTTATAAATTCTTCTAAAGAAATAGGCTGTTCTGTACCAGCATTATAGATACCTTGTGCTATTGTATTTTCAACTGCTTTGCCGATTAACCTTGCAAAATCTTTAATATAAGGCATATCTTTAGCATTTGTAGGATTTCCCCAAATTTCAATCTTTTTATCTTCTACTACTGATTTTATCATCTTGAAATAGGCTTTTGTTCTCTGCTTACCATCAACATAATAAAAATAATTTTCATCATCACAATATACAGTAGGTATCCTAAAAATGATGGTTTGCATACCAAAATCTTGATGATAATGTTCAAGTAATTCACAAGCTGTAACTTTTGTAATTGCATATACTGCATGATCACCTTTGTAGTTCAGACTTCTAATCTCATCTCTTTTAATTGGTATCCCACTATAAAATGAACCAGAAACATCAGAAAATGTCATTATATAAATAATTTTATTAATATTTTGTTCTCTACAAAATTCTAATACATTTAATGTTCCCGTTACATTAACATCAATATACGATTGAGGATTATATCCTTTCATATTTGCCGGCATCATTCCTGCAACAAGTATGACTGTATCATATTTAGTATTTGATAATTTATCAAAAGATTTAATGTCAGTAATATCCAATTGAATAGTTTTTACATCATCTCTCATCATTTTATTATTATAATATGTAGCAGTAATATCATAATCTTTTTTTAAAGAAGAAACTAAGCCTTGTCCTAAGCTACCTGATGCACCAATTATTAATAATTTTTTCATTTTTTACCTTTTATACTAATTTATATTTTTCTAAGATACTTTTTATTTCACTAATTGAATTAAACATTAATACATCTATTATTGATAGATTTGAGATAATTTCATCATTAAACTGTTTATATGCAATATCTATATTTGTTTCTAAAAATCTCAATTCTAAATCATGTATTTTAAATATTTCCGTATCATATAACTCTTGTCCACCTATTGCATTTATATATGTAGTAGCATTTAAAACCTTACAAATATTTAATACTTTGTTTTGAGCTGTCAAATTAGAATCTTTATTCAATTCACTAGATATCATAAATTTAGTATTTAATTCTAAATATTGTGATATAGCTATTAAAGTATTAGTTAAATATTTAGCTAAGTTTTTTTCTGGATTT
>JAMOPZ010000103.1 GCA_027064245.1 Campylobacterales bacterium | reverse complement strand
CATAAAAATAAAATATTGTCAAGAAATTCCGTGCTTATAGATAACTTAAAAAATGAAGCTAAATGCCTAAGTGATGGGCTTGGTTAAGATTTTACAAAAAAAATGTTCGTTATAAAAGGTTATAAAACTTTTAATGAGATACATTTTTATATATTTGCCAATAAACAAAATAAAATCTTTAAAAAAGTATTTGGTAAAAAGAAAATTAGAATACCAAGTAGATCAACTCTACATAGAATACTTATGAATACCAATAATGATGAACTTGAGATTGTATTTCGTGAATACTTCAAGATATTATACTTAAAAATTAAAAAAATATAAACTTTAAGAAACTTATAAATTAACCTTGTTTTAATTTTTCTATCTCATCACGAAGCCTAATAGCCTCTTCAAAGTTTAGATCACTTGCTGCTTTAGTCATAGCTTTATTTAATTCTAATAAAATTTTCTTTTTTTCACTTGCTGGTATTTTATTTAATTTTTCTCTTTTTAGTGCTACATCATCATACTCCTCCATCTTTAGATCTTCATCTAAATTTCTTTTAGTTGTTGTAGGAGTAATACCATGCTTTTTATTGTATTCATCTTGTATTTTTCTTCTACGATTTGTCTCATCTATTGCATATTGCATAGAATCTGTTATCTTTTTTGCAAATAAAATAACTCTTCCATTGCTATTTCTAGCAGCTCGCCCCATAGTTTGTACCAAGCTTGTTTTAGATCTTAAAAACCCTTCTTTATCTGCATCTAAAATAGCTACAAGAGAAGCTTCTGGAATATCTAGCCCCTCTCTTAAAAGATTTATCCCAATAAGTACATCAAATTGTCCAAGACGAAGTTGCCTTATAATCTGATTTCTCTCAATCGCATCTATGTCACTGTGCATATATTTTACTTTTATACCTAAATCAGCATAATAAGAGGCTAACTCCTCTGCCATCTTTTTTGTAAGAACTGTTACTAAAACTCTCTCATTTTTAGCTATAACTTTTTTGATCTCATCGTGAAGTTTCTCTACTTGAAATTCACTATCCATAACTTCAATAACAGGATCTAAAAGTCCAGTTGGTCGTATAATTTGTTCTGCTATCTCACTACTCATTTCAAGTTCTAGATCTTGAGGTGTTGCACTTACAAACAAAAATTTTGCCTTTTTATTTATATATTCATCAAATTTTAAAGGTCTATTATCTAATGCAGATGGAAGCCTAAAACCATAATCTACAAGAACCTCTTTTCTACTTTTATCTGCTGCATACATCCCTCTAAATTGAGATAAACTCACATGTGATTCATCTACGATTATCAAATAATCTCTATCCATAGCCTCAAAATAATCAATTAAAGAGTATGGTGTCTCACCTGGTTTTTTATCGGTTAAAAGTCGTGCATAATTTTCTATCCCTTTACACATTCCTGTTGCTTCTATCATCTCAAGATCAAACTCTACTCTTTGTTTTAATCTTTGATACTCTACTAGCTTATCATTTTCTTGAAAATATTGTAATCTTTCATCTAACTCTTTTTCTATAGATTCCACTGCTTTTGCTAATCTTTGTTTAGTTACTACAAAAGGATTTACACTATATATTGTAACAGTATCTAACTCTTTTACTATATTATTTGTTAAATATTCTAATTTTAAAATAGATTCTATCTCATCTCCAAAAAACTCCAATCTTATAAACTCATCTTCCCAATAAGCTGGAAATATATCTACAACATCCCCATTTACCCTAAAATCAGCTCTATCAAAAAACTTATCATTTCTTTTATATCCCATATCTACTAGTTTTAAAAGCATCTGTCTTTGAGAATATTCACTTCCTACATCTACTTTTTGTACATTTGCTTTATACTCTGCTGGATCTCCTAAACCGTAATTTGCCGATACAGATGCAATACAAACTATATCATCAAAACTTAGCATAGAAGCTGTTGCACTAAGACGAAGTCTTTCTAATTCACTATTTATACTACTATCTTTTTCTATAAATAGATCTTGTCTTGGTATGTAAGCTTCAGGTTGATAATAATCATAATAACTTATAAAATATTCCACATGATTTTTTGGAAAAAACCCTCTAAACTCTGAGTATAATTGAGCAGCTAAAGTTTTGTTATGAGTCATAATAAGTGTTGGCATCTGCACAGCTTCTATAACTTTAGCCATAGTGTATGTTTTACCACTTCCTGTAACACCTAATAAAGTGTTGTATTTATTGCCTTTGTTGATACTATCAACTAGTTTTTTAATAGCTTGGGGCTGATCTCCTGCTGGAGAATAATCTGTATGTACTTCTAGTTTTTTCATAAGTGAATTATATCAAATATTATTATAGTTTTTAATAAATGATAGTATATTTTAAGATTGTTTAGAAATTATGTTGAAGTTTCAGGAAATGTTGGTTTTATATAAAAATAGTGATATTTGAGTAATTTTGTGGTATATGGCTGCATATATGCTGCCTAGAGTTATTGCTTAAAATTAATAAATATTTTAGTATAATTCTAGAAAATATAAGGATGTGATTTGAATTTACAATTAACTAAAAAATTAGCAGATAAACTAAAAGTTGATATGAGTCCTATTAATATATCTAAATCAGATGATATTGATAACTACCATTGTAATTTATTAAAATTTGGTAGAGAGTATGGAATATTAATTACAAATGATAAAACTTTGTATTCATTTTATTTGCATGGTTTTAAAGCAAAAGAATTTAAAGATTTTGAGTATATATTTAAAGAGTCAATTTTTAAATTATTACTAGATAGTGGATTAGAGCAGTATCAATTTGAAAAAATATTAAACTCAATGGAAACTATTAAATATACTAAAACCTCTAATAGAAGTGTAACTGCTTCTATGACTGATATGAGCCGATTTATTGAAAGTTCTCTTTATAATGGAGATGATATTTTTACTATTAATCGTAAAATAAATACTATACCTTATAAAAAAAATGATTATAAGTATGCTATGAAATTATTTGATGAGTTATTAAAATAAGTTTGTTGAGTAGCTTCCAACATATTTAAATTTTAAAAAAAACTTTTTTTTATTTTTTTATGTATTTTTAAGGTTTGCTAAATTGGAATTACTGTAAAATACATAAATATATATAAGGAAGATAAAATATACCAAAAATTTATTTAACAGATGACGATAGTAGTTACATAGTAGCTAACA
>JAMOPZ010000102.1 GCA_027064245.1 Campylobacterales bacterium | reverse complement strand
TGAGCTTAAAGAGTTTAAATCAAATCTATCTGCAATATCAAAAGTTATATTATCTTCTTTATAGGTTAATCTACTATTTATATAAGAATTACAATAAGATACTTTACAATTACTAATATCAAATAGCTTATCTTTAAATAATATAGTATTTTTATTATTTGGATATAAAACTACTTTAAAATTATCATTTAAATCTATATTATATTTTCCTTTTGTATCTAAAAGTTTAAAATCTTTATAATAAAACTTAGATACATCAAACTCTCCATATGCTTGCATAGTATTTATATCTAATATACCATCTATTTTAGTATTATAAGAAAAACTTCTATTTTGTTGGATAAAATTATCAAGAAGACCATTAATATTTATTTTATTATCTTCTAAAATAGCTTTTAAATGTTTTATATAGATATCTTGACCCTCTACTGTTATTTTACTATCTTTTATATCTATATTTGAAAATACTGTTACATTATTATCATTAAATGGAATATCAATAATTGCAGAAATATCATTTGTACCGTAAGATTGCTTTATAGGTAAGGATACTCCATAGTATTTTAAAAGATCTAAAAGAGATTGAGATGTTTTATCTTTTAGATGCAAATTAAGATATAAACTTGTATTTTTATCTATATTTTTTAATATAACTTGTGCATCTGCTAAAATAACTCCATTATATTTTGGCTTAAAAGGGGTAAAATAAAAACTATTATTTTCAAACTTTATTTTTACTTTAGATGATCTTACAGTAGATAGATTTTTATCAAATTGCAAAGCAACATTATTCATAGTTAAAAAAAACTTATCCTCTTTTAAAGATTGTAAAATATCAAAATGAGCTATTGCATCAACTTTTAAAAAAGGATCTGTTAAAAAAAACTTTTTTATAGTAATATTAAGATCCAAAGGGTTAGATAGTGTAGTAATAACAGATTTAAAAGATATATCTTGAGATTTTGTTCTATTTTGATCAAAAATTTCTAATTTTTTTACAGATACAATTAAACTTTTATCATATTTTAAATACAATCCTTTTATAGTAATATTTTTAAAACTAATGTTATCAAATAACACTCCATTAAATAAAGGTATAAAAATCAGGACACTAATAGATATAATCAAAAATAATATTATAGTAGCTTTCTTTAACATTATTGAAATTTTCCTTATTTGTACAATATCACTTTTGTACTATTTTAATATACCTATACAAACTAAACAGATTATTTTTATACCAAAGGGTAGTACTTCGTATATTATATCATATTTAAATAAAAAAAATTATAAGATGAATACACTTGATAAAAAATATATAAACTATCTAGGATACCCACAAAGTGGATGGATAGACCTAAAATCTACATCTATGACAAAAGCTGATTTTCTATACCATCTTACAAGATCAAAAGCTGCTTTAGAAAATATAACCTTAATTCCAGGAGAAACTTACTTTTTCTTTTTACAAGATATTGCAAAAAAATTACATATATCAGTTTATAAACTTTTTGATCAATATGCCATAAAAGCATATAAAAAAGATGGTAATATACTAGCAAATACCTACAATGTACCTATTGGTATGAATGAAATAGAACTTATAGATTATCTACTAACAAAAACAAATCAAAAATATAAAAAATTTAGTAAAAAAATATTTGGTTTTTACGATAAAGAAAAATGGTACAAATATGTAACTATAGCTTCTATCATACAAAAAGAGGCAGCATCAAAACAGGAGATGCCTCTTATTTCTAGTGTAATTTACAATAGATTGAAAAAAAATATGAAACTTCAAATGGACGGAACCTTAAACTATGGCAAATACTCCCATACAAAAATAACTCCAAAAATGATCAAAGAGAATGAAACTTCATATAACACCTATAAAAAAACAGGTATTCCAAATGATCCTATATGTGCAGTAGAATTAGAAGCTATAAAAGCAGCTATTTTTCCAGCAGTGACAAACTACTTATACTTTGTAAAAAATACAGATGGTTCAAAACATATATTTTCTACTACATATAAAGCACATAAAAAACAGATACAAAAAATAAAAAGATATATAAAATTACATAAAAAAAGAACCAAACAAACAAAAACAATAAAGCCAAAAATAACAAAAAGAAAAACAGCAAAGAAAAAAAGAAAAACACCCGTATATAAACGGAGAAAAATTACACAAAAAAGACTAAAATCTCTTAAGTCATTATGGAAATAATATGTCAATATTAATATTAAGGTAAAAAGTTATGAAAATATATAAATATACTATAGTAGGAGCTGGTATAAGCGGATGTAGTACTGCTTATGAGCTATCAAAACACTCTAAAGATATACTTTTAATAGATAAATTAAACAGTGTAGCACAAGGTGCTTCAAAAGCTGCTGGGGCATTTCTGTCTCCACTTTTAGGTAAACCTAACTATTTTAAATCTTTAGTTACACAAGCATTAAAACATACTACGACTCTATATAAAACAAACTTTTCAAATGCTATCTCAAATTGTGGAACACTTAGAATACCTAAAAATGATATAGATAGAGAAAAATTTAAATCATATGAACCATACCATGATTTTACATATACCAAAGAAGATGATGGTTTTTTCTTCTCTATAGGATCAGTAGTAAGCAGTCAAGCAATTTGCAAGATGATGACAACAAGTTTTATAAATGATAAAAATAAAATAGATACAAAATTTAATTATAATGTTGTAAAAATAGAATACAAAGATAATCTATGGGTAATAAACGATGAGATAAAAACGGAACATCTTATATTATCAACAGGTGCATCAATAAACTATTTAGATGAACCATATCTAAAAATAAGACCAGTTTGGGGACGAAGAATAGATATTTCAACATCAACAAAACTTAATCATAATTATCATAAAAACTGTTCAGTATCAAAAAGTTTTGAAATATCTTCAGATAAATATCAAGTATCTATAGGGGCAACACATCATAGAGATTATCAAGATATTAAAAATAGTCAAAAAGATATAGAAGATTTATTAAATAAAGCAGCCAGTATTATAGAACTAAAAGATATAGAGATATTAAAAGAGTATATGGGAGATAGAGCTTGTAGTGTTGATTATATTCCACTCTTAGGTGAGGTTATAAATAGTAAACAAACTATAGAAGATTTTCCATACCTAAAACATGGTACTTATGTACAAGAGAGTAGATTTACTAGATATAA
>JAMOPZ010000101.1 GCA_027064245.1 Campylobacterales bacterium | reverse complement strand
CCAACAGATACCTATATTTATATTTTGTTTTTTTATACTGTAAGTTTTTTTAAAATCTTTTATATCTTTTTTAGATACTTTTAGATACTTTTTTTTAGGTTTATATTTTGTTAAATTTACAAGATATGATATACTTAAAAGTGGTATTGTATAATCAAACTTATTATCTTCTAAACTATCTACAATATTATAAGTTGGATATGAATATTTTAATATTTTTAATAAAGCAGATTGTACTAAAATAGTTAGATTTGGTTTATATTTTTCTAATCTTTTTATAAATGGAAAAAAATTAATCGTATCTCCAAACCCTTGTTCCCAAAATATAAGTGTTTTTTTATTTTTTAAATCTTGTAATTTTAAAGGATATTGTACTTTAAAGTTTGGAAATCCATCAAAATTTTGCCTCTTTTCATAATCTATCAAACCTTTATAGATATTATTTTGATAAAAATATACTATTGCTCTATCAAAATAAGCTTGGGTGAAATCTTTATCTAAAAAAATAGCTTTTGTGTAATAAAATAAAGCTTCATCAAGCTTTTTTTGCTCCAAAAAATCTCTAGCTATATAATATAACTTTTGTGCCTCTTCGTTTTTACTATACATTAAAATACTTAGCCTCTTTGTTTGGTACAATAATTGCAACTGTACTTTGCTCTGGATGTATCTGATATGTAGGACTTAACTCAACTCCAAATTTTTCTGGTTTTAACAGATCAAATATAGTTCTATTTAATGCCAAATCTGGACAAGCAGCATACCCAGGGCTATATCTACATCCTTGATAATTTTTCATCCTTACATCTTTTAGAGTTGGTTTTTCATCATCCCTTAAGATATTTAGATCCATTCTTATTTGTTTATGAAGTATCTCTGCTGTTGCTTCTGCAAGCTCTACTCCTAAACCATGTACTGCATAGTATCTTTTAAACTCTCCATCTTCATATATCTTACTCTCAAATGGAGTTATATTAAGCCCAGCACTTGCAAATGTAAAGGCAACTATATCAAACTGATCACTTTTAAAATAATCAGCCAAACATCTATGAGGAGATTTTCCTTGTCGTGGAAAATTAAATGTAGCTATTATATTCTTTTTCTCATCATCATAGATATTTAGCTTTGTATCATCACTTTTACAATAAAAGTATCCATAAAGTGCTATAGGCTTATAGATCTCTTTACTTAAAAACTGATCTTTTAACTCATAAAAAAGTGGTTCAACCACCTCTTTCTCATATTTTAAAAACTCCTGCTTATCTTTAGAACCTTTTTTATATCCCCATCGCTGCCTAAATAATACCCTTAAATTTAACCAATCAAATGCAATAGAGTAATCAAAAGAATCACTTATATTTCTTATACCTAAAAATGGTGGATTAAAGTTATGATTATTTTTTAACAATATTGGAGTATGAATTGAACTATCAAATACTATTTTTTCCTCTTTTTTAGATTCACCTACTTGTATTAAATCTGCTGGAAGTTTCTCATCAAGCTTTTTTGAAGAATCATTTTTTTGCTTCTCAATTCTACTCATAGCTATAACCCCATCAAAAGCATCTCTAGCATAAAATATAGCCCCCTCATAAATAGGTCTACAAAAATCATCTACAAATGCTTTTGTAAGTGCAGCACCTCCTAAGAGTACTGGTATATCAAGCCCTTGTTTTTGTAGTTCTTCAAGATTTGCTTTCATCTCATTTGTAGATTTTACAAGTAATCCACTCATACCAATAGCACTAGCTTTATGTGTAATTGCAGCTTCAATAAAATCTTCAATAGAAGCTTTAATACCGATATTTACCACCTTAAAACCATTGTTACTTAAAATAATATCTACTAGATTTTTACCCACATCATGTACATCACCTTTTACAGTTCCAAGCACTAGTGTGGTATCACTTTCTTTTTCAATTTTTGGTAAATATGGATTTAGCACATCTACACAAGCTTTCATAGTCTCTGCACTTTGAAGTACAAATGGAAGCTGCATCTGCCCTGAACCAAAAAGTTCCCCTATCTCTTTCATACCATCTATTAACCATTCATTTACAATCACTTCTGGAGGCATCTGATCTTTTAATTCTAAAGCTAATGGTATAAGTCTCTCCTTATCTCCATCTTTTAGAAGCTGAATAACTTTATCTTTTGATGATAATTTTTCAAACTCCTCATCGCTTTGTTGCTCTACTGCTTCAATATTACTAAAATGTTCTATAAAAGCAAAAAGTGGATCTCCTTTATCTCTTTTATTAAAAAGTAAATCTTCACAAGCTTTTATATCTTCATCACTCATTTTATTTCGAGGAACTAAATGTTTTACATTTACAATTGCACTACTTAATCCAGCTTCTATACAATGGTGTAGAAAAATAGAGTTTAAATAAACTCTTGCATCTTTATGAAGTCCAAAAGAGATATTAGACAATCCCAAAGTGGTACTTACCTCTGGATGTATTGTAGTAAATTCTCTTATTGCTTCAATAGTTTCAATACCTGCTGTATGATACTGTTCATCCCCACTTCCAATAGTAAATACAAGCATATCAAATACTAAATCTCTAGGGTCTATTTTATGCACTTTAGTAGCTCTATCATAAATCCTTTGAGCTATTTTTACTTTATCATCTTTTGTTTTTGCCATAGCAACCTCATCTATTACTAGACAAACTAAACTTGCACCATATCTTTTAGCTAATGCACAAATCTCATCAAATTTTTCTTCACCATCTTCAAGATTTACAGAGTTTATAATTGGCTTTCCACCTATTAGTTTAAGTGCAGTTTCAAGTGCTGCTATTTGAGTAGAATCTGGCATAAGAGGAAGTTGAATTTTTTGTGCGTAACGACTTACAACCTCTTTCATATCTTTTGTTTCATCTCTTCCTGCAAAACCAACACTTACATCTATTACATGAGCTCCAGCTCTTACTTGACTTTGGGCAACACTTAAAGTTCCTTCATAATCTTCTGCTTTAAGTAGCTCCCTAAAAGCCTTACTTCCTGTTGCATTACTTCGCTCCCCTATTAGAAGTGGAGCTGGATCTTGATGTAATTCAACAGTTGTAAAAAGTGAAGCTAATGATTTTGAATGTGATCCTATTGGAATTTTTGGGACTATATTTTGCACTGCATCACTTAGTGCTTTTATATGTTGCGGTGTTGTACCACAACAACCACCAAGAAAACTAACCCCATCGAGCTCTAAAAATGTTTT
>JAMOPZ010000100.1 GCA_027064245.1 Campylobacterales bacterium | reverse complement strand
TATCATAAACTATGTTGATATTTATAATAAATTTTGATACAATTACGACATTGAGAAGCACGGTTTGATTTTTAGGAGTGATTACCTAAAAGTGAGAACGCCGAAAAGGGGTAAGGATATTAATTTATCCTTACCTTTTTTTATTGTGGGTAGTGTTGGGCGGGAGCGTTTTTACAAGGAGAAAATCGTGCATCTCAAAACGGTGGTATTTCTTTTAATACTTTTGGTATTTGTTACTAAATTATATTAAAAGATGGGGAGAATTAATCAACTCCCCAATACCACCACCGTTAAAAACTACTTAAACCAATATTATATATTAAACAATACAATATATAACTAACTAGAGGTACAAAAACTCACAATATATTACTAAAATAATGACCGTCTAGTTAGTAATATTAATCAAATAGATGTTATAATAGCCTTTATTTATTTAAGGGGTAGAAGTGTTAGAAGAATTAGAAATATATTTAATTAATAGTAATAAAAGATTATTTACAATAGATAAAGATACATTTGTAAAAAGAGCTTATACAGATGAAGAGATATTGTTTGAATGCACAACACAAACAAATACTTTTATAACAAAAGAGAAAGAGGAAGTTAGAAAATGGTTAAAAACATATTTGACTAACAATCAACAAGAAAGTAAAAACAAAGCATACGGATATATAAGAGTAAGTACAGAACAACAAGATTATGGAAATCAAAAGTATGGTATCTTAGAATATGCAAATAAACATAATATTCATAATATAGAATTTATTGAAGAAACAATATCATCAAGAAAAAAGTTAGAAGATAGACTTATTTGGGATCTTATTAACAATAAGTTAAAAGAAGATGATATTATCATCACAAGCGAATTAAGTCGTTTTGGAAGAAGCACTTTAGAAGTGATGCATCTATTTAAACTAATGACAGAAAAAAAGATAAAAGCTCATATTATTAAAAACAATATAAAACTAAATGAAGATGAAAATAAAATTACAAATCAAGTATTAATATTTGCCTTTGGTTTAGCTGCTGAAATTGAACGAGATTTAATAAGCTCAAGAACTAAAGAAGCGTTAGCAAGAAAAAAAGCGTTAGGACAAACTTTAGGAAGAAGAAAAGGTCAGCAAGTAAAATCAAAATTAGATGATAAAAAAGATCTTATTGTAGAATATTTAGCAAAAGGTATAAATGTATCTGCTATATCTAAGATTTGTGGATGTGGAAGAACTACACTAAAGCATTATATAGAAACAAGAAAATTAAGAGAAAAAGCAAAAGAAACTCAAACAGTTTCTAACTAAACAGAATGAGGTCTAAATAGTGTTTGAAAAGATAACCATTAAAGAGTATTGCGATAGAGAAAATATTAGTCGTACAACAGCTGATAATAGAATAAAAAGTGGTAAGATAGAGACCATAAAAGAGGGTAGAAATAGGTTTGTAAAGGTTTACAAAGTTTGTAAACCCAAGTTTGTAAACCCTTTACAAAGTAGTTTACAAACTCTTGACCCAAAAGAGGATTATATAAAAACATTAAAGGCTACCATAAAAGAGCAGAAAAAAGAGCTAAAAAGTACAAAAAAAGAGTTAAAACGAGTTACAAATCTACTTCTAGAGGAAAAAGATGTAAACAAAATAGAAAAAGATGAGTCCATTAAAATATTAAAACAATATATTGGAGAAGTTAAACTTTTAACTCAACATTTAACTACAAAAGATGATATAATTGAAGTAAAAGAACCAAAGAGCAAGAAGAAAAAAGACAAAAAGAAGTCTAAGAAAGATAAATCAAAGAGGAAAAAGCATTAGAAATTTAAATAAATCAAGCAGCTAAAAGTTCATTAGGCTGTGAAGTATCATACACAAGAAGCTTTTTAGACTGCGTTTTCTTAAATCCAAGAGTTTTTACACCACTCTTATAACAAAAAGTTATATTATTAAGTAGTATATTTAACACCTCATTTATAGGGGTGACAATAGCCTTAACACCTTTTGGGGCTATTTGTCTTAGATACTCTTTAAATGCTACTACTTTTATCTTATTTTCTATTCTCTTTTCATTTCTATATCTTTGTACAGTTCGTTTACTTACATTGCTATTATTTGCTATATTTTCATTGGTAAAGCTTTTATGCTCTTGATATAGTTTTATATACCCTTGTAATAGTTTATTTAGTGTTTTCTCCCATTTTAATATTGTAGTTACAGTTTGTCCAAACTTTTGTCTTTCAAAATTTATATTATCATTTTCTTTATAATTATGTATTCCTTGTTCCCATAGATCTTGACTATATATCCCTTTAACTTTTTTTTCTTGTTTTATCTCTATTTGGGTATTTGGTTTTATATTATATTTTATTATTGATTTTGCTATTTTCTGAATCTCATTATCTTCTAGTACATTATCATTTATTTTTCTAAGAGTGTTTAATACTTCATTATTTGTTATTTGTCCATTATAAAGCATTCCTATAACTTTATTAAATAAAAAGTTATTTCTATTTCCTTGAGTAAATCCTTTTTTGTCTATTTTTTGCCAGTTGCTTTTTGCTATAGTTTTTTTATCTTGTTTTCGTGATTCTATTTTTTTATGATGTTCATATAAATTATCAAATAAACTAAAGCTTTCATAGTATTGTTCATTTGCTATTTTGTGCAGTTCATCAAGGTCATGGAGTGTTAAATCAAGTGTTGATTTATGTGTAAGTGGATTTCTCCAGTACCCTATTAGTCTATGACTTCCTGCTATATCTCCATCTAAAAGTAATGTAAGATCTCTTTTTATTTCTTGAGCTTTTTTTGTTTTCTCATCATCATTTAGCCATAAAGGGTTTTTTAGTATAAAGCCTATATGATACCCTTTGTTAGTCTTGCAGATCCAGTTTGGTTTTACTCCACCTAGTTTATATATTACTTCCTTTTCATACTCTTTAAAAGGTGTTTTAACATTATCTATATCCACGATTAAAAATGAAGTTGCCCTTTTAGTTCCATATCGTATAAAATGATCATGTAAAGCTAATAGTTTATCTTTAGGCTTGATATAATAGTTTAGTTCATTTTTGCTATTGCATGATTGTATATTATTAAGATATAGTTTATCTTGTAAGAGCTGGTGAAACTCTATTATGATTTGTTGTTCTGGTAGTAAAGCTATCAAGTTAGATAGCGATTGTCCTGATTAAGTTTGTAAGTCTTCACTTGTTTTATCCTAATAAAATTTATTTGATT
>JAMOPZ010000099.1 GCA_027064245.1 Campylobacterales bacterium | reverse complement strand
TAGAAGCAACAATAATAATCCCTAAAAGTAATTGATCCATTTTATCTATTTTCCTAAACAAAATTCACTAAACATCACATCTAACATCTGTGTATGTTCATATGGTTTTGTTATATTTGATATATTTTCTAATGCTTCATTTATATGATAAGAAAAAAATTCTAATTCTCCTGTTTGAAGAGGTATAAATGATTGTTCTATATTTTGTAATGTTGATTCAACATATAAAATTTGTTGTTTTGAGATAAGCGATATATTATTATCATGTGTATTAGTATCTAAAATTTGTTTTAATTTATCTATAAGAGGGGTGATATTTTTTTGAGTATTTAACGATATTATATCATATGGTAATTTACTACTATCTATAACCTCTTTTAAATCAGATTTAGTTTTTATAATAATCTTATTTTCTACATTAGATAAAAGATCTACTATCTTTTGATCTTCATCTTCAAACTCTTTACTACTATCAAATAAAGCTATTACAATATTTGCCTCTTTTATAGCATCTATTGATTTTTCTATACCTATTTTTTCTATCTCATCATTTGCTTCTCGTATACCTGCGGTATCTACTATTTTTATAATATGAGTACCTACTTTTATACTCTCTTCTATAGTATCTCTTGTTGTTCCTGCTATATTGCTTACGATTGCTCTATTATAATTTAATAATTTATTTAATAAAGAAGATTTTCCAACATTTGGCTTACCTATAATAGCCACTTTAAAACCATCTATTAAACCATCTCTTCGTTTACTTGATTCTAGTGTATCTTGAAGTTTTAATTTAATACTATTTAATTTTTGATCTATTTGATCATATATATCATCAGGTAGATCCTCTGTAGCATAATCAATTGTAACCTCAGTATAAGCTAACATAAACAAAAGATCTTTTTTTATACTCTCTACGAACTCTTTTAATTCACCTTTTAGTTGTCTAGCTAACAATTTAACAGCATCTTCACTTTTAGCTTCAATAAGTTTAGAGATAGCTTGAGCTTGAGATAGATCTATCTTATTATTTAAAAAAGCTCGTTTTGAAAACTCACCTGGATTTGCAATTCTTGCACCATAATGCATAGTTGTTTCAAGTATCAAATTAGCTACTGCTATACCTCCATGACATTGAAACTCTACTATATCCTCCCCTGTAAAAGAGTTGGGTGATTTAAAATATATTAAAAGAGCTATATCTATAAGATCATTTTGATTATCATAAAGTTTAGATAAAGTTGCATATCTAGGTATTAAACTATCTTTTTTTGCAATTTTTAAAGCAATATTTAGTGCATCATCACCACTTAATCTAACTATAGAGATAGAGCCTATACCATTTGCAGTTGCAATTGCTACAATGGTATCATTATTTTTTATATTCATTAACTAAAATATACTTTTCATTATTATGGTTTGTTTTTATAGCTACATATTTATTTGGAAACTCTTCTCTTAATCTTTTAAGCGTAATATGTACTAAAATACCATCTAAAATTTTTGTTTTATAAAAACCTTCTGTTTTAATTGTCTCTATTACAGGAATTAAATAGTTATTCATAGCTTCCTCTTGATTTGATAAAAATTTTGCAACTTCAAGTCTTATCATCATCCCATATTTTTCATTTATCCAATTAAAAAGTAAATATGACAATGCCTTATATCTATATCCCTCTTTTCCTATAAGTAAAGCACTATCTTTACCACTAAATTCTATATATACTAGATTATCTTCAATTATATCTACTTTAATCTCTTCAATATCATAACAAAGATAAGAAAAAAGCTCATTTACTTTTATTTTAATCTCTTGAATAGATTTATGATGATCTTTTTTTATCACCAATTCATTTAAAACAGTTTCCTCTTTTTTATCATAAAAATCATTAAAAATTTTTTCATCTTTTACTGTTTTTATATTATGCTTTTCTAATTTTATATCTTGTTGTTTTTCTTCAACTGCATTATCAAAAGATTCTATATTGATATTTTTTCTTTTTATAGATTTTTTCTTTTTAATATTATGATCTTTTTTTATAAGCTTTGCTTTTATAATAGCCTGCTTTGAAAAAAGACCAAAAATACCTTTAGAAGGATACTGAACAATATCAATTTTTAGATTAACAATAGAACAAGAAAACTCCAAAGATGCTTTTTCGTATGCCTCTTCTAATGTATTTGCTTCAAATTGTTTTGCCATAATAGATCCTTTTATTTTTTCTTTTGAAGATGTTTCTCTTTAATATGTTTTTCATGTCTTAAACCTTTTTGTTTCTCAAACACTTTATTTATATAAAATTGTTGAGCTACAGTTAATAAGTTATTCATAAACCAATAAAGAGTAAGTCCTGCTGGAAACCAAAGAAAAAAGAATGTAAATACTACAGGTAAAAACTGAAACATTTTTTGTTGTGTTGGATCAGTCATAGTATTTGGAGTAATTTTTTGTTGTATAAACATAGTAGCACCCATTAATATTGGCAATACATAGTATGGATCCATAGCAGCTAAATCATGAATCCATAATATCCATGGAGCACCTTTTAACTCAATAGCATTTAATAATACTCTATAAATAGCAAAAAATACAGGGATTTGAAGAATCATAGGTAGACATCCACCCATAGGATTTGCACCCTCTTTTTTATATAATTCCATCATATGCATAGAAGCTTTTTGTTTATCATCTTTGTATTTTTCTTGTATCTGTTTTATCCTAGGTGCTAATTCTTTTAACCTATTCATAGATGTCATACCTTTGTATGATAATGGAAACAATACTAATTTGATAATAATAATTAATACTACAATAGCCCAACCCCAGTTACCTGTAAATCCATGGACAAATTGTAAAAATGTAAACATTGGTTTTGCAATAAAAGTAAACCAACCATAATCTATAACATGAGTTAATCTAGGATCTAGTGCATGTAAAGTTTTATACTCTTTTGGTCCTATATATCCACCTAGTTTTATATCACTTTTTGCATGAATAAAAATATTTGGAGAATTTGTAGCATCTTTCATAACACTTACATTTAAATTTTTATCAAGATTATATAAAACTGTAGCATAATATCTATCAAATGCAGATGCTATTTGTACACCACTTAACTCTCTACTATTATCCATATCATCATCTTTGATAGTCTCTATTGTATTATCACTTTTAAACAATATTGCACCATGAACTGCATACATATCAACTAATACATTAGGTCTAAATCCAGGTGTTACAAAAAACTCCACCGCTTTAGATGTTTTAATCTCTACATCATAATGCCCATCAGGATAAAATGTTAAATTTTTTGTTAAAACAACATCTCCTAAATTTTGTGTTAAAATTAATTTTGCTGCTTTTGTTGTTGCATCCAATTTATCAATGTTAGTTTTTATATTATTTTTAAAAGCCAATTCATTTATAGTACTATTTGAAAATCTAACCTCTAAAGGTCTTAACTGTGTAGAAGTAAATAACTTTATCTGTGCATTATCTTTGTCAATATACTGTTTATCAGTTAAAACTACCTGTGCTATTCTACCTAGATTATCTATTTTAATAATATTCTTAGCAGTTGTTATAGTAGTAACAATAGAACTTTTCTCTACATTTTTTGAATCTGGAGCTTTTGATGAAGTAGTTACAACACTACTCTTAGGAGCCTCATTTACTGAAGATACTGTACTTTTTTGCTTAACAATCTTCTCTTGCTTAGCTTTTTGTTCTGCTGCTTGCAACTCTTGTTGAGGTTTGATATAAAATATATCATATGCTATAAAGAATACAAAAGATATTAGTGTTGCTAAAATAATTCTTTTTTGCGTATCTTGCTTGTTTAGCGTGTTTTTGTTTAAACTCATTTTTACCTATTCCTAATTAGTTTTTTTCCACTGTTTTTGCTGAAGTATATAACAATATCCATCATCAGTTGGAATTTTCCAGTATTTTACCTTAATCTTTTTAAAATTTTGATTTAATAGTGCAATATTTGTACATTTTACCTTTGGATAATCAAATCCACCTGCAAAAAAAGGGTTGCATTTTAGAATTCTTACAATAGAAAAATATAAAGCTAAAAAAAAATTATTATGTTGAAATTGTATTTTTGCATACGATGAACAAGTAGGATAATATCTACAACTACCCCAAGATAGTATTGTTAAATATTTTTGATAAAATTTGATTATAAGAAGAACAAATCGTTTCATACATATAAACCCAATTTTTTCATAGCATATTTAAAATCTTTTTCCAAAATAGAAAAATCTTTTTCCAACAAAGCTGATTTTGCTACAAAAATATACTTTCCAATATCTATTTTTGTAGCATTTTTTAAAACCAAAGCTCTTAAAAGCCTTTTTGATCTATTTCTTAAAACTGCATTACCAACTTTTTTTGATGCAACAAAAGCAAATCTTAGATCGTTGCTCTTTTGAAAAAAAACGACAAAACTATGTGTGTGCCATTTTTGATTGCTTTTGTATATATGATTAAACTCTTTTACAAGTAAATGCTTTCCACCAGCATTTTTAGTTGTTAGTCTATGTGATTTGCTTAAACAGCTAATCTTTTTCTACCTTTAGCTCTTCTTGCTTTAATAACTCTTCTACCATTTTTTGTAGCCATTCTAGTTCTAAAACCATGTGTTCTTTTTCTTGGTGTATTGTGTGGTTGATATGTTCTTTTCATATTCTTATCCTTTTTTATAAATTAAGTTTGCGATTATATTTAAAATATGCTTAAGTAAATATTAGTTTTAATAAATATTTACACTAAATTTTATATTTTATACTCTAAAATCTTTGGCTCACTATAATTTGGCACATCATCATATGTAAAAACAGCATAATATTTAGAAATTTTTATATTTCCAAAATCATCATAGGTATAATTATCTTTTCCAGCATACAACTTTACACCATCTAAGTGATTTTTTGGTCTATGAAATCTATTTCTTACTACATATACCCCTCTAAAATCTTCGCAAGTTGGATTTGTCCAACTTATTTTCACTTTATTGTTATTTACACTAAGATTTAGATCTGTTACATTTTGAACCGGTTCTTTTCTTCTTTTTATATAGCTTACAACTAATTTTACACTATTTTTACTATCATCACATACCCAAGATACTAGATGATCTTTTATTTTTGAACTTGTTGGTTTTATAATAAATTTTGCTATTTTATTATTTTTATGAATATTTTCTAAAGATAAACAAGAGTAGTAATCAAACATAAATTTATGAGTCTTATTTTTTTGAAGATCTGATCTACTTACTTCATATCCTATAAACTCTATTCTTTCTCTTTGTTTTATAGCTTCATAACTATTATCTTGTATATCTACAAACTCTACATTATATCTAATATCTAGCTTTGTTTTTGTTGCACTTTTATTTTTTATTTGAATATATGCTTGAGTGATAACTGTATGTTTTGGATCTGGAAGATTTGTAAGATCAAACTGCATTAAACCATATATTTTATTATTATTTTTATCATATCCGCATACTAATTCACCATCTTTTACCTCATCTTTAGATATAGAATTACTACAGCTTATATCTATTATTATATCTGAAGATGGTATAGTATATTTTATATTTATATTTGGTCTATAGTGAAGTCCACCACCAAATTTTCCATACCCTAGATCAAACATCATCATCTGAGAGTCTCTTCCTAATGGTAATTTTGTAGGACCTTCTATTTTAAACAATACTTTACTATCTTTTAGTTGATCTTGAAGTATTAATCTCTCTTTTTCATTTAATCTCCAATGACTCCAAATCCCCTGAGTTAATTTCTCCGATGGAATAGTTTGCCCTAAAGTTTGTAATATCTTTGCATTTTCTATTTGATCATAATCATATATTTGTGCAACACTTTGTGTATCTACAAATGATATAGACCACTCTCCATATTTTTCTATTTTTGCATTTACCCTATTTAAAGGATATAAAGATATCTCAACATCTTTTATAATGGCATTATTAGGGATATTACTAAGATCAAACTGCATCACACCATAGCTTACACCTTTTGTTTCATTAACTCCTATAAAAAGTGAATTAACACCAAAATGTTTTAAATTTGTCTCTACTAATTTACTAGCTACATATCCTATATCTTTTGGATTAGGAAATATTGTTTTACTAAACTCATTTGGTTCTAATAAAGTTTGTACTTTTACCTTTGGAGCAAAAGGTGATTTTATATGAGTTAAATTACTAACTGCCCTTATATAATAATAATAGTTTGTTCCACTTAAAAGCATAATATCTTTAAAAGTTGTATTTGATGTTTTACCTATTAATGTAGATTCATTACATGCCTCTTTATTTTGCATATTTCTATATATTTCAAAATATATATCTTTTTTACACTCATAATCCCAAGATAAATTAACCTCATTTGCTCCAAATGAACTTATACAAAAATTATCTACCCTTTTTGGTGCTATTAATGAGTAATTTTGTGCTTCATTTAAAGCTTTTAAAAGTGCTGGGATATTTTCTGCTATAGATTCACTCATATTTTGCATAAAATCTGGTATATTTCTAGTACCAACTTCAACTACAGCCGCAATTATACCTTTACTATAATAATATTCTCGTCCACTTCCGCTTATAAGTTTTGTAGGTGGTTTACCTCTATGAATACCATATTTTCTACCTGTAACTTTTGATATCTCATAGTTCATATTTGCACAAAGTGTATTTAGATCTGCACCTTCTAGCTCTGCTTCATGATTAAATTTATGTGCAGGAAAAAATACATTTCCTTGACTATGATAATCTAAAGCTATAGTAATATTATTATGAGTATCAACAAACTCTTTCATAGCTTTAGTTTCAGGTTCACTAAAAGGGTTTGGTCCACTATAGACATTTGAAGCTGTATTTGATGACTTTTGATAACCTACAGAAAAATTTCTATTTAAATCTACTCCAAATGTACCATCACCATTATTTCGTCTATTTTTTCTCCAAAATGAAACTTGAGTTCTACTATACTCAAATCCATCTGGATTTAAACATGGTACTATATATAATGTATTTTTTGTTAAGGTTTCTAAAATAAATGGATTTATACTATAATTTTCTAGTAAATAGTCTATAAAATTTACAGCTAATTCATTTCCTATCCACTCTCTTGCATGGATAGTACCTGTATATAAAAGTGCAGGTTTTAACACAGCATTTTCAACTTCAAGTGATATTGTAGCTAAAAGTATATCTCTATTTTCCCAAGTTTTACCTATAGATTGTATTTTAATTAGATGTGGATATCGCTTTACACACTCTTTTAAAAATTGATTTGTTTGTTCGTATGATTTATACTGTTGTTTCATAAAATTCCTTAAAAAAATAAAACTAAAAGCCAACAAAATATATGTAAACAAATACTAAACATAACAGCAGTTGCTCCTATATCTTTTGCACTTTTTGCTAATGGATGAATATCTTGAGTTACAAGATCGACTGTATTTTCTATAGCACTATTTAAAAGCTCTACTATAAGTACCAAAAAAGCACTAAAAAGTAAAATCATTTTAGCCTCTAAAGATATATCTACAATATATATTGCAGGTACAATAATAAAAGAGCTTAAAAGTTCAAGTTTAAAAGAACTTTCTGTTTTAAAAGCATATTTTAAACCATCTAGTGCATAAGATGTATTTTTTAGTAAATTATATTTTGGTTTATTATTCATAAAGCGAATTCTATACTACTTAAACTTAAATATCTTTGATTTGTTTTTTTATAGCTAATAATCTTGCAGAATTTTCTAAAATAGCAATTTTTTTCACCAAAGAGTTTATATCTCTATCATAAACATATACCCCTATACCTTTTATTACTATTACATTAGTTGGTGATAATTTTAATAAAGTTGGTATCTCAAATTGGTTTCGTTTATACCAAGAGTCAAAATCACCTGGATCATGTACAAAAATTGTTTCAAATAAAGTTTGACCAAAATAATCTTTGAAATTAATCTCATCATGCTCTAGTGCTATTGCACTTATATATGGAGGCATTCCACAAGCTATATATTTAGCTTCATGGATTTGGTTATAAATTGCATTATGTACATGCGCATCAATACTAGCTTGTTTCCAACTATAGTCATATTTATCCATAGAAAGGGAACAAAATGATTTTTCAGATATCTCATCAAATATTGCATCATATGTATTAATTATAAAATTTTGATAATCTAGCTTTTTTGATAATGCACCATGATAAATACCAAAGAAATTTTTCCTAAAAAGTGTTAAAGATATATCTGAAAGATGATTTATAATATTTTTATCTATCAATTTAAGTACTCCAAAATTTAATCTTTGGTATTATACCAAATAAAAATTAATAACTAGGATGAAAAAGTGCCAAATAAAGATATTCCACATATTCCTGTACTATTTGATGATGTTGTAGATGCATTTAAAAACATTAATGATGGTTATATTATAGATTGTACCACAGGCTATGCTGGACACTCATTAGGTATTTTAAAATCAAATCCTAATGTAAAGCTTATTTGTAACGATCAAGATAATTATGCACTTGAATATTCAAAAAATAGACTAAAAGAGTATAAACATAGAGTTATTTTCAATAAAGGTAATTTTAATGATCTTATTAGACAATTTAAAGATTGTAATATTAAAGGTATCTTAGCTGATATTGGTGTGTCATCACTACAATTAGACAATAATAATAGAGGATTTGGATTTACAAGCGATACACTTGATATGCGTATGGATCAAGCTCAAAGTTTAAGTGCAAAAGAGGTAGTAAACAACTATTCTCAAATAGAATTAGAAAAGATTCTAAAGGAGTATGGTGAAGTAAAAGAGTATAAAAAAGTAGCTTCACTAATAATTCAAAATCGTCCTTTTCAAAGTGCAAAAGAGTTAGCTAATATATTAGAAAAAAATATGCACAAAGGCAAACTTCACCCTGCAACTTTACCTTTTCAAGCTATAAGAATAGAGGTAAATCATGAACTTGATGTATTAGAAGAGCTGTTTACACAAATAGAATCTGCAAATTTCTCAAATGTAAAAGTAGCTATTATCTCTTTTCATTCACTTGAAGATAGAATTGTAAAAAACTATTTTAAAAAATGGAGTCAAAATTGTATATGCCCACCCCATATTATGAGATGTGAATGTGGAAACAACAATGCAATAGGAAAAATAATCACAAAAAAACCAATAACTGCTTCACAAAAAGAGATAAAAGAAAATCCAAGAAGTAGAAGTGCAAAAATGAGGATTTTTCATATTGCATAATATGACACATAAAAAAGCAATCCTAATAGTATTTGGATCTATGATTATATCTTTGATCATTTTTATACCAAAAATATATTTTAGAAATAATATATACTATATAAGTAAAGATATAAATAAACTTCATGTTCAATATATATCTCTACAAGAGGAGTATAAATTTTTAAAACAACAACATGAAGATGCAGTCTTTAAAAATCAAATTATGGATAGTTTGATTTTAGAAAATTTTGATAAATAGGAGTAAAAAATGGAAGTAAAATTAGCATCGTCTTATGGATTTTGTTTTGGTGTAAAACGAGCCATAAAAATAGCACAAGAAAATACAAATAGTGCAACAATGGGACCATTAATTCATAATCAAAAAGAGATCAATAGATTAAAAAATGATTTTAATGTCGGTTTATATAGTAGTATTAATGATGTAAAAGAGGATGATACAGTTATCATACGAACACATGGTATCCCTAAACATGATCTAAAAATATTAAAACAAAATAATACAAAAGTTGTAAATGCAACTTGCCCTTTTGTTACAACACCTCAACAAATAGTAAAAAAAATGTCAGCCGAACAATATAGTATTGTTATATTTGGTGATGAGGAGCATCCTGAAGTAAAAGGGGTAAAATCTTATGGAGATGATATTTATGTAGTTGCTACTGCTAATGAATTAAATAATATAAAATTTAAATATAAAAAAATAGCAACTGTAGCACAAACAACAAAACAAAAAGAAAAATATCTTGATATTGTCAATAACTTAATTTTAAAATATAAAGAGATAAGAGTATTTAATACTATTTGTGATGCAACTTTTGAAAATCAAGCAGCAGCAAGAGAATTATCAAAAGAAGTTGATCTTATGATCATCATTGGTGGTAAAAACTCTAGCAATACTAAACAACTTTTTAATATATGTGATGAAAATACTCAAAGCTATCATATAGAAGATGAAACAGAGTTAGAAGACAATTGGTTTAAAGATAAAAAAATTTGTGGAATAACTGCTGGTGCATCCACTCCTGATTGGATTATACAAAAAGTTATTGATAAAATAGAACAAAATTATTAAGGATAAGAAAATCAAACCACAAAATAAAAAATCAGATCATATAAGAAATATTCTTCATGGATTTTTTTTAACTATTGGTACAACTATAGCAGAACCTCAAACAATATTACCTCTTATTATTAGTCATTTTGGAGGAGGTGCTATATTAATAGGATTTTTCTCTTCACTTTTAAGAGGTGGAGCTATACTTGTACAGCTTTATGCTGCTTTTCATGCACAAAGCTATAAAAGGATGCTACCATATTTTAGAAGAGTTTTAGTAGCTAGATTTTTTTCGTGGCTTTTTATAGGTATTTTTATACTTTTTATAGGAGATAGTAATCCTACTTTAACACTATGGGCTATTGGTATTGGACTTTTTATATTCTCTTTTTCTGCTGGGTTTGGAGCTATATATTTTAAAGAGATTGTAGCAAAGTTATTTACACATAAATATAGAGGCTATACTATGTCTGTACGACAATTTGTAAGTGGTGCAGGAGCAATTATAAGTGGAACAGTTGCTGGATATTTACTTGGTTTTTGGGAAGCACCATTTAGCTATGGTGTGCTTTTTGTAGCATCTGCTTTTATTATGGGATTTGGTTATATCGCTATAGGAACTGTAGGGGAACCTATAAAACAAAAGGTTTCACAAAAAGAGAAATCTTTTAAAGAGTTTTTAAAAAATGCCTATAAAACTCTAAAAAGTGATCATCAACTTCAAGTACAAATATCTACATTTTTATTAGCTTATTCATATCTATTTGCATTACCATTTGTAATAGTTGATGCAAAATCAACAATAAACTTAGATGGAACTTCCATAGGACTTATTATAACTTCACAAATGATAGGTGCAATGCTTAGTAATATAGCTTGGGGAAAATTAAGCGGATCTGGTAAAAATAGACTTATATCTCAAATCACTATTTCTACAACTATAGTAGCTATCTCTTTAGCTTTTGTAAGCTCTACTTTATATGAATATATGGCTATCTTTTTTCTAATAGGTACCGCTATGGATGGCAACAGAATAGCAGCAGGAAATCTACTACTTATTTTAGCACCTGAGGATAAAAGACCAATTTATAGTGCATTGCAGATGAATATTACATCTTTTGGATTATTCTTTTCAATTATTGGTGGTATTATTCTTACTCTTACATCATATAATGTACTTTATAGTTTTACAATAGTTTGTTTAGTTTGCTCTTTAATCTTATCAAGAAATTTAAAAGATGAAATTGATTTTAAATAATTTTTTGTAATATGCAAGGGTATATTCTAAATACAAATAAGGTAAAAGATGAGGATCTAATAGTAACAATCCTTACAAAAACTCAAGTTTATACCACATATAGATTTTATGGTGCTAGACATAGCACTATAAATATAGGCTTTAAAATAGACTTTGAGTTAGAAACTACAAAAAATGATATAAAAAGATTAAAAGATATACTTCAGCTAGGATATCCTTGGATATTAGATAGAAATAAACTATATTTATGGCAACAATATATAAAACTTTTTTATAATCATCTAAAAGATATATATGATATTGATATATTTTATTTTGATCTTTTAGATGATCTAGCACATAAACTTACCCGACAAAATCCAAAACGAGCTATTTTAGAAAATTATATAAAACTATGTAGATTTGAAGGTAGATTAGAAGATAATTTTTCTTGTATTTTATGTGAAATGCCTATAATTGATGATGTTATAATTATTCGTGGATTTAAACCAACTCACTGTACTTGTAGTTATGGAAAAAAAATAGAGTTAAAAAAAATAGAAAAACTTTTTTTAGAAACTAACTCTATAGGTTTAGATGATGCTGAGTGTGATTATCTATGGGATATACTTATGCAAGGCTTATAAAAATACAATATTAAAAGAGTTTTCAACTAACTATAATAAAATTAGATGTAAAATACAGATATTTTATAGATAAAATTTAGGATTGTATAGATAATATGGGTTATATTAAATTAAATAAAAAATCATTTTTTCATAATCTGGATTATTTTAGTTCTATTTGTGGTGGTAAACAAAAAATCTCTTTAGCATTAAAAGATAATGCTTATGGTCATGGTATTCATGAGATAGCTTCTTTAGCAAAAAAGTATGGTATAGATCATGTTTTTGTAAGAGATTTAAGAGAAGTATCAATTATAAAAGAGTTTAATTTTAAAACTGTTCTTGTACTTTATGATATACCAAAAAAAATAACTAACAATATCATCATCTCTGTAAATTCACTTTTTAGTCTTAAAAAAATACCAAACAAAAGTAAAATAGAATTAAAACTAGATACAGGAATGAATAGAAACGGTATTAGTAAAAATGAGATTCAAGATAGTATAAAATTAATTAAATCAAAAAAATTAATATTAAACGGTATCTTTACACATTTTTGTTGTGCTGATGAAAACAATACTACTACACAAGAACAAGAACAAGAATTTTTAGATCTATTAGAATTTTTTAAAAAAGATTTTTCAAATTTCCGTATCCATTGTGCTGCAAGTAATGGAGTACATAAAATAGATATGAATAGATATGATATAGCACGAATTGGTATAGGCGCTTATGGATACTTAGATTTACAGCAAGAACAATATCTAAAACCAGTTCTTAGTTTATGGGGAAGAAAGATATCTACAAAATATTTAAATCAAGGTGATCATATAGGTTATGGAAGCGATCCATTTGTAGCATCATCTTCTATGGTAGTATCAAACTATGATATAGGATATGGAGATGGTTTTTTTAGATTTAGTGAATATAAAAAAGCTACTATTGCAAATAAAAAAGAGATATTAGGTAGGGTTTCTATGGATAGTTTATCTGTAGAAGGAGATGAAGATGAAATTTGTATTTTTGATGATGTAAGCGAAATAGCAAGTGCAAACAATACTATAAAATATGAAGTTTTAGCAAGTTTAAATCCTTATATTTTAAAATATATAGAATAAAAACAAATCTTTAAACTAACTAGCAATATCTTTTATTCATTTCTTAATACTTCAAGTACATCTATTTTTGTAGCTTTTTTTGCTGGATAATATGAAGATAATACAACTATAGATATACTACCTAATACAATATATATAAAATCAAATTTATCCAACACTATAGGAAGTTTAGCTGTTCCATATACATCTGCAGGAAGTGAGATAATATCAAAATTTCCTAATATATACATACCTAATAGACCAAAAACAACTCCAGCTATAATCCCACTAAAACCTATAATAAGTCCTAATCTTAAAAAAATAGCCTTTATATCTTTTATACTACATCCTAAAGATAACAATAAAGCTATCTCTTTTCTTCTACTCATAACTGTCATAAGTAAAGAACTAATAATATTTAATGATGCTATTAAAATAATAAGCATAAGTACTATAAACAGCGCTGTTTTTTCCATCTGCATTGCACTAAAGAAATTACCATTTTGTTGCCACCAACCTACTATACCTACATCCAATGCTAAAACCTTTTTTATTTTTTCTATATCTTTAAAAGGTTCTTTACTATATATATGTATCCCATCATAGGTATTGTTTTTTTTCTGTAAAATTGTTTGTAATGCTTCTATTGAAGTATACATATAAGCTTTATCATAAGCTGTTAAACCTGAACTAAAACTATTTTGATATCTAAATCTTTTCATCTTAGGCAGCATTGAAAAACCACTTGGATTTAACGAGGTAAAATATAATGTAACTTTGTCTAATGGTTCTATATACAACTCATCTTTTAATCCTACTCCCATAATAATATCATATTTTTTTAATTGTTTTATATCTTCTACTGCCTTTTTATATATAGAGTTTATCTGTCTCTCTTTTTTTGTATCAACACCAAAAATAACACCACCCCCCATATCACTACCATTTTGCATCATAACTTGTGTTGTAATATATGGTGAAAATTTTAACTCTGGAAATTTATTTTGTAGATTATCTAATAAATTTTTATCTACACTATTTTGTATTTTTGGATATATACTTAAAGGATAATTCATAGTAAATAACTTATCTTCAAACTGTTTTGCAGTTCCATTCATAATTGACATAGCAATTATTAAAACCATCACACCAACACCAACACCTATAAATGCCAACAATGCACTAATAGAGATAAAAGGATTTTTTTTATCCCATTTTAAATATTTTTTTACTATAAAGTTTACTAATTTTTTATTCATTTTACTATTATACCAAATTATGTTATAATTTTGCTATGAATAGATATATATTTTTATCAATTATCACATTAGATCTTTTATATAGTAGTACATTTAGTTGGGGAGCTCCATCTAAAATAGGACTTTCAAATGATGATGTTACAAATATTATAAAACAAGCAGTTATTAAAAAATATCCACAAAAAGTAAAAGCATATCATAAATATCTAAAAGAGTTAAGAGCTGCAAAACTTAAAAGTATTAAAAATATTGTATTTTTAAAAGATAATCTTTTATGGCAAGATAACAATACAACAGAAACATTAAGACTAAATTCATTAGAAGCAAAAAATTATTGTAAAACATTAAATTTTGCTACAAAAAATGACTGGAGACTGCCTACTTATAATGAATTATTAACATTAGTAAATTATTATAGATATAATCCTGCTAAATTAGATGGATTAAAATATGTTGCTAGTGGTAGCTATTGGACTAGCACACAAGATATTAAAGATATAAGTTCAAATTGGTATATTGATTTTACTTTTGGTCAAACAGGGAGAACTTTAAAATATAGAAAAAATTTTGTAAGATGTGTTAGAGACTTATCAAATGTTGAAGGTGATTTTTAACTTAAATATTATCACCTAAAACTTCTTTATTGTATATTTTTCTTAATAATCATATGCAACTTTATATTTTGGATCATCCTCTTCAAAAGTACAAAATTGTTTTGCATTTGTCATTATATTTTTACACTCATTACTTAAGTGTCTTAATCTTATGGTTTTACCCTCTTGAAGATATTTTTTTGTTATAGCATCTATAGCTTCTACACCACTTATATCCATAACCCTTGCATCTTTAAAATCTAATACTACTTGATTTGGATCATTTTGTATATCAAATGTTTCATTAAATGATGTAATAGATCCAAAAAATAAAGGTCCATCAAAATCATATACTTTTGTCCCATCTTCTTCTATATGAACTCTTGCATATACCCTAGCATGTTTCCAAGCAAACACAAGTGCAGAGATAATAACACCACTAATTACAGCAATAGCAAGATCTGACACAACAGTAATAATAGTAACACTAAGTAATACAAAAGCATCTGATTTTGGCATTTTAGAAATCCTAGCAAAACTACTCCACTCAAAAGTACCTATACTTACCATAAACATAATTCCAACAAGTATAGCAACAGGAATGATATTTAATAGATCTGTTAAAGTAGCTACAAGAGTAATAAGCCCAATAGAAGCAGTAAGACTAGATAATCTTCCTAATCCACCACTTGTATAGTTAATAATACTTTGACCTATCATAGCACATCCTGGCATTGCCCCAAACATACCACAAGTTATATTACCACAACCTTGAGCTATACACTCTTGATTTGCACTACCTCTTGTCCCACTTATCTCATCTAAAACAGAAAGTGTAAGAAGTGATTCTATGATACCTACAAGTGCAACAATTATGGCATATGGTAGCACTAAAACAATAGCATCAAAACTAAATAAAGTAGAAGGTATATGAAAGCTAGGTAGCATCCCTTTAAATTGTGTAAGATCTGCTAGATCACCTACTAATTTAGTATCTAATTTAAAAATATACACAATAGTTGTAAATGCTACTATTGCTAAAAGTCCAGCTGGTATTGCTTTTGTAAATTTTGGTACAAAATACATAGTTGCCATAGTAGCTAGTATGATTATATACATAGCAAATCCAGCATTATCTAAAAACTTTAATTGACTAGATGCTATTACAATAGCTAAACCATTTACAAATCCATGAAGTGCAGGTTGAGGAACAAGTCTTATAAACTTACCCAACTTTAACACCCCTATAGATATCTGAATAGCTCCTGCTAACATAGCTGCTAGTGTAATATAACTAATAATACCAGATGAAAGCTCAGCTCCACTTAAACCTTGAGCTATAAGTAACTCTTTTGTAGTGATACTAAGCCCTACTAATACAATAGCAACAGCACCTGTTGCTCCACTTATCATACCTGGTTTTCCACCAAATAGTGCCGTTACTAACCCTAACATAAAAGCAGCATAAAGCCCTACTATTGGACTAACTTGAGCTATAAAACTAAATGCAATTGCCTCTGGTACTAAT
>JAMOPZ010000098.1 GCA_027064245.1 Campylobacterales bacterium | reverse complement strand
ATCAAAATGGACATTATGTATTAGATACTAACAATCATAATATTAATTCTAGATCATTTTTTCTATCTACTTTATATAAAAATGGTATAAAAAATAAAAAAGAGTTAGAATATACTGAAATATATAATAAGTCTATGGACTCAAATATATTTATTATGTATATTAAAAATCATCAATCCAACTGGATAATAACAACTATAGCTAAAGATATGATTGATCAAAGTATAACCTATATAATATTATGGACAATACTTTTTATAGTACTTATAACTATTTTTATGTTTATAAATGCTATAAAATTTACAGAACATATTGTTAAACCAATAGAACAACTAACAGAAAAAATGGAAAAATTTTCATCATCAAATAATATAGTAACATTAAAAGTTGATAAAGAGTATCCAATATTTATAAGAATTGCAACAAGTTTTAATAAGATGCAAAAAACTATTTTAGAAAAACAAAATCGTATAAAACAAGAGATAAAACAAAACAAAGAGAAAGAAAAAATTCTCTTTGAACAATCAAAAATGGCAGCAATGGGTGAGATGATAGGAAATATAGCACACCAATGGAGACAACCTTTAAGTACCATATCTACAACTGCATCTGGAGTATTAGTAGAAAAAGAGTATGATCTTTTAACTGATGATAAGCTAATAAAACATATGGATACAATACTTGAATCTACAGAATTTTTAACACAAACTATAGATGACTTTAGAAATTTCTTTAAAAAAGATAAAGTAAAAACGGATATTAATATAACAAAAATTATCACAAAAACTTTAACACTTTTAAAAGGTACTTTAGATAATAATGGTATTGATATAGAACAGAATATAACAGATATAACAATTCTAGGGTATGAAAATGAGATGATACAAGCCCTTTTAAATATACTAAACAATGCAAAAGATGCACTAAAAGAGCAAACAATAGATAAAAAAATAATACAAATATCATCTACAATAGATCAAAATAATATAAATATTATTATACATGATAATGCAAGTGGGATACCAGAAGATATTATTAATAGAATCTTTGAACCATATTTTACAACAAAACATCAATCTCAAGGTACTGGAATTGGTCTTTATATGACAAGAGAGATTATAGTAAATCATATGAAAGGTGATATTATAGTTTCAAATGAACAATTATCTTATAATCAAAAACAATACTATGGAGCTAAATTTATAATAAAATTACCACTTTTAGATGAAAACTAAACATTTTATAAAAAAAGCAACTGCCTTAAAATATGATCAAAATAAAGATCATGCACCAATGCTTTTAGCAAAAGGCAGTAATAAAACAGCACAACATATCATAAAACTAGCAAAAGAAAACGATATACCAATAAAAAAAGATGAAGACTTAGTAGAGATGCTAAGTCAAATAGAACTAAACAAAGAGATCCCAATAGAGCTTTATCAAGCAGTTGCTGAAGTTTTTAGTTTTATATACGGAGTTGTAAATGAAAAAGAAACTAACTAATACTTTAACACTATATTATACTAATTTATATCCATACAAAGCAAATAAAATATCAAAAAAACAACATAAAGTAACTATTGGTATTGGTGGAAATATAGGTAATGTTATATTTTTATTTAAAAAACTTTTTTTATCTTTTTTAAATGATAGTAGATTTGATATTATAAAAACAAGTGCAATTTTAAAAAATCCACCTTTTGGATTTTTAGATCAAGATGATTTTTATAATGCAATTATAGTGATTAAAACAAATTTATCTCCAACACAATGTTTAAGAGAGTTTCAAAGATATGAAAAAAGATACAAAAGGGTAAGAAGCTTTAAAGATGCTCCACGAACACTTGATATTGATATTATTTTCTATAACAATATAAAATTAAAAACAAAAAAATTAACAATACCACACATAGGACACAAAACTAGACAAAGTGTACAGATACCATTAAAAACTTTATAAGTATATTTATAATACAATAAGGGCAATACAATAAAAGTAAATTTAGGAAAATTTTATGGCAGATACAGCAAATATAGAAAAGAATAACCAAGAACTAAAAGAGATCATAGATAACTCATGGAATGGTATAGGAATTATAGATCCTACAAGTAAATTTATATATGTAAATAGTGCATTTACTCCAATACTTGGATTTAAGGAGAAAGAACTTTTACAAATCAAATTTGAGATGTTATTACTTCCTAAATATAGAGCAGAATTTAAAGAACTTATACGAAAAAACTTTGAAAACCAATATACAAATAGTATGAGAGTTGCTTGTATAAGACGAGATAAAGCTATTGTATATCTTGATATTTCTATAAAACTTATGTTAAATAAAAAATATTTTGTTATAAATGCCAATGATATTACTCAAAGTATATCAGATCATGAAACATTTGATCGATATGTAATACAAGCCCATGTTGATACAAAAGGAATTATTACAAAAGTTAGTGAGGCTTTTTGTAAACTTACACTTTTTAGTGAAGCAGAACTATTAGGAAAATCGTACAAAATAATGTCACATCCATCTTTAAATGAGGAGGATTTAGAAGGTACTATTTGGTCAGAACTTATTATAAATCAACAATACAATGGAGTAATAGCAAGTAAAAATAAACATGGTGATCTTATATGGGCAGATACTATTATAAAACCTATTAAAAATAAATATGGTGATATTATAGGATATAGTGCTGTTATGTTTGATATTACAAGTGAAAGAAACTTGGAAAAAGATCAAGTAGAATTAAAAGAGACTATTGTAGATAATGAAGCAAAACTAAAAATTATGGGTGATACTATGAGAACAGTAGCACATGAGTGGAGACAACCTTTAAATACTATCTCTTTAGAAGCTCAAAATTTACTTTTTTCTTATCAATTTAGTGATGAAGGGGTTCCAAAAGAGGAAGCTGTACCTATCTTAGAGGGTATCCAAAATAATATTGAGGGGTTATCAAATATAATCAATAAATTTCAATATATCACAGAACTTCAAGGTGAAAAAAAGATATCAAATATAAAAGATGTATGTACAAGAGCTATAAATATATGTTTAGTAAATGAAGATGATATCGATATAACTTATGATACAAATACAGAATTTAAAACATATGAAAATGAACTATCTACCTCTTTAGCTTCTATCATAGACAATGCAAAAGAGGCACTTGATAGATGCAAAGAGTGTGATAATAGATTTATCAAACTAAAAACTTATGAAGAGGGTAGAGATGTTATAATAGAGATA
>JAMOPZ010000097.1 GCA_027064245.1 Campylobacterales bacterium | reverse complement strand
CAAATATAAGCCGATTTACAACCAAATGAGCGAAGCGAATAGAGACCGTAGGTCGTTGCACCTTAGCAACTGCTACTGATGGAGTGGTGCAGGGCACATAGAACAGCACTAAGCACCCAAACACTAGCCGAGAGATGAAATCTCTCCCTATATGCAAAAAAAGAGCCGTAAGGCGATAAATAAATAAAAAGCGATATTCCGACCTTAGGAGGATATATCAAGACACCTTTTATCAGTTCGCAGAACTGCATCAAATTAAGAGAAATATTGCTTTAGCAATTTTCCTTTTTAGAGGTCAAAAAAAACTATAAAAATCAGTCAAATATTACAAGTTAGAAATATATATTAAAAATCTTTTTCTCTTTTTCTCTTTTTTACCCTCGATACAGCCCTATTTTTAGGGATTTGACCTAATCTATTACAACAAAAATGGGGACTATTACAACAAAAATGGGGACTATTACAACAAAAATGGGGACTATTACAACACTTGACAAAATTGTGTTATAGTAATACAATTACAACATATTTAAAAAAGGGGTTTTAATGAAAATAGTAGAAATAAAACAAAATCATTTGATAAAAAAACATAATAATTTAATAAGTGCCACTGGTGCTTTAAGTTCAACAGCATTTAAAATGCTATCAATGCTAATATCTATGATTAGAACAAATGATACAGAGTTCCAAAGATATGCTTTATCTATTTCTTCTTATCAAAAAGAGATAGGAACTTTAAATAAAGATAGTAAGTTTTATACAGAACAAGCTTTAGAACTAATGAGAAACCCTTTTCTGCTAGAAGATGGTATTTGGTTTAACTGGTGTTCTAAAGTTGATACTAAATCAGTAGAGGGCTATATAATATTTGATATTCATCAAGATTTAAAACCTTACTTACTTCAATTAAAATCAAACTTTACACAAGTTGAATTAACAAATATTTTAAATTTAAAAGGTAAATATAGCCCCAAATTATACGAATACTGTATAATGCAATGGAATCAACATATCAAATATAAACCTAATTCTAAAAGTTATTCTTTTGATATAAAATTAGATGAGTTTAAAAAGCTTTTTGGAGTTACAAAAAGTTATATATTTAATAATATAAAAGATAGAATTTTAGAAAAAGCAAAAACAGACTTTAAAAAATATACAGATATTCAATTTGAATATAAAGAACAAAAAATAGGCAGAAAAGTTGATAGGCTCATCATTACGATAAAACCAAATATCAAAAAAATAGATAAAAAGATAGTATCAGCAAACGACTATCCTATCGAAGTTATGGCACTTAAAGGCACACCAAACTTTAGTAATGATGATGATTTTATAATAGCTTATGATGATGGCTCATTTCAACTAAAAAAAGCAAATGGCAGTTATGTATATTTTAAAAGTTTAAAACAATTTATTTATATGTTGCATAATGAAGAATTTTAAGAGTTTTCTCTGTATAATTTTAGAAGAGTACAGGTGTTTGCACTTTTTACGACAATTTTGCGTCAGCAAAATTTCTAAAAGGTGCGAAGCACCTCTTGGCTATCTATAAAAAGCTGTCGGACAACGATTATTAAATTAAAAAGGAAGTGACAAAGATAAAATAAAAGGTTATATTAATGTCAAATTTTGGATTAACAAAGTACCAAATTAAAAAGGCTAAAGAGAAAGTAAAGTTTAACAAGAGTTTTATGAGTGCAAACGGTGTTCAAGTTGATGACAAGAAAGTACCATTTATAAAGTTTGTAGCAAATAGTTATATTAATAGTGATAGATATGTGGCTGAATTGCAACATCGTGCTTGGTCTATCTATGAGTATGCAGATGAGAGAGAACTAAAAAATATATTTATAACTCTGACACTTCCTAGTAATTGGCATCCAAAGAAAAGCTTTAAAAACAAGCTGATAAATAATAAGAAATTCAGTGGTCGCACATATATAGCAACTATCAATAAAATTAAATTTCTTAATTGTAAAGTTACTCAACATATCCCATTTATTGAACCTATACTAGATTTTAGAACTACTATAGATAAATACACTCCTCGTAATGCTTCTAAAGAGCTATCTAAGCAATTAAAAAGATTTTTTGATGATAGAAGCTATAAAGAAATAAACAAAGAAGATAGATGTTACTTTAGAGTTACAGAGCCACATAAGGATGGTACACCGCATCTACATATATCTCTATTTGTTCCATCTGACAAGGTTGAAAGAGTTGTTAAAGCCTTAAATCGCTTATACCCTGCTCCTATGTCAAAAATAGAGGTTAATGTAAACTCTCCAGTATCTTACTTAATGAAATATGTACTAAAGACACTTGACGATTTAAGAGAAGATAATTCTAAGCTTACTAACCTCTCTTTATGGTATATATATCACGGTATTTCAAGGTTTTACACTTCAAGAACATTCGTATCTTTGGAAGTTTATAGAAAATTAAAAGGTATGTATACCTTGAGAGATTTAACAAAGGATTATCTTACCGAGGACTTATCTATTTACATTGATACAACAACAAAAAAGATAGTTAAGATAGAAAATGAACACGGAACACTCTACACACCTAAACCTATAAATTGGTATGATAAGTTCTTAGAAACTGAAGACAGTTGGCAAAAACGAAAACTTAAAAAAGCTATTGATATTATGATAGATGGGGAAGAATTTATATTATTGCCAGATCAACTTTCCGATTTAAACAAATATAATGATGAGTGTAATATTACTGGCGAACAACCTAAAAGTATAGATACCATACTAAAACCTAGACCTATACATAAAATGAGCGATATGTCTCTTTATAGACACTTTCAAAGATTAGATATAGAAGTTGTTGATTATAGATATTATTTAAATTGTAGAAATGCTTTAATAGAGAGAGGATATAATTTATAGCAATTATGAAATGAAAAAATAAGAATAAAGCCCTATATATAAAAAAACATCAAACCCTTATTTTAATATGTCTTTTTTATAAAAGTGTCATATTTAGTAAATATGAGCTAATTATGACTATATTTGAAGTAGTCATAATATGCAATTTCATTAAATGCTTTAAGTTTCAAGAATTAAAAAGTAAACCTTAAATTAAGGAATAATTTATAGAAACATAATTGCTTAAAATACACTTAATAAAGATGTAAATAATAAAGTTTATATATTATAAATTCTTATATATTACAGTTTGGTACTTTTGTAATATTAACTATTTTAAATAATTCGTAATAAATTCAATAAAATAGCTTTAAAGCCCTATATT
>JAMOPZ010000096.1 GCA_027064245.1 Campylobacterales bacterium | reverse complement strand
ATACTATTTTGATAAACTTATTAAAAACAACAAAGAACCCTCAAATTTAATAGATTCAAATTTAAGAACAGATTATAGTAAATTAAAATACCTACTTTTAAATGAGAAAAAACTAAATGGTAACTTTACTTTTTTAAATAACTTACTTGAAGGTAAACAGATATCGTTAATGGGGATAAAAGATAGTTTTAGTGCATTTGAACTATCAAATGCAGATAATTTTAAATCTTTTATGTTTAGTTTAGGGTTTTGTACTATAAAGAAAAATCTTTTTAAACTGGATCTAAAAGCACCAAATCAAACAATTAAAAAACTCTTAGCAGAGTTTATACACTATGCTTATAAAGAGTTTGATAATTATAAGATAGATATAGATGCTCTAAATGAACACTTGGCAAATTTAGCTATTGACAAAGATTTGTCTGTATTTAGATATATAGCAGATATAATCAAATCAAACTCATCTTTAAGAGATTTTATAGATGGTGAGAATTTTGTAAAAGCATACTTTTTAACATATCTAAATTTAAATAATTTTTATGAAGTTACAAGTGAAAAAGAGAGCAATAAAGGGTATATAGATATACTTCTTCACCCTTGTAAAGATGAAGTACCTTATGGTGTAATTATAGAGCTAAAATATATAAAAAGAAAAGAGTTTAATGAAACTAAAAAACTACAAAAACTACAAGAAGCTATAGATCAACTAAATCAATATGACTTAGGAGATAGATACCTAAAAGTTGCACTTGTATTTAATGGATGGGAGATGGTAGAATGCGTGATGATATAAAAATTATAGAGATATTTAAACAATTAACAAAAATACCTAGATGTAGTAAACAATATGATAATTTTATAGGGTATATGCAAGATATAGCTAAAAAATATAATTATATTTGTCAAGTAGATAAAAATAATAATATTTTATGTTATAAACAAAATGGAAATTCTAAAATATGTTTACAATCTCATTATGATATTGTATGTTTAGAAGATAATACAATACCAACTATTATAGAAGAAGATGGTTATTTAAAAGCTGTTGATTCAACACTTGGGGCAGATAATGGCATAGGGTGTGCTTATATGATAGCATTGATGCAAGAAGATATAGATGCTGAATTTTTATTTACAAGTGATGAAGAGATAGGGCTTATCGGGGCAAATGGAATAGAGTTTGATCTAAAATCTTCATATATGTTAAATCTTGATAGCGAAGAGCAAGGAGATATCTGTATAGGATGTGCAGGTGGAGTAGATATAATAGCAATAAATTCACAAAGTAGTTATATAGAAAATATAGAACAAAAAACTCTTTATGAAGTAGAAGTTTCAGGACTTGATGGTGGACATAGTGGGGTAGATATAGATAAAAATATACCAAATGCTATAAAGTTATTGGCAAAAGTATTATATGAGTGTGAAGCAGAGTTGTTAGATATAAGTGGTGGTCAAAGGATAAATTCAATTCCAACATATGCAAAAGCTATAATAGTATCACAAAAAGAACCAAAAACTCAAAATCCAAATATAACTATAAAAAAATTAAACTCAACAACTCAACACTATAAAAAACTTGATGATAATATATTGAAATTTTTATATATATTTGCAAATGGGGTACGAGGATATGATCAAAATTTAGGTGTAGTTTTAACATCTATAAATCTTGCGATTGTAAAAAATAATATAGATAATATTCAAATAGAATTAAGTGCTAGAAGTATGGATAACAATGAGTTAGAAACAATAGAATTAGAAACTGTAGCACTTTTGGAGTCATTTAATTTTGATATAAAAACTTATGGTAAATACCCAGCTTGGAAACCAATACAAAGTAATTTTACACAATATGTTTTAGAGTGTTATAATAAGGTTATAACTAATGTTACATTGGGTGCTATTCATGCAGGATTGGAATGTGCTATAATGAAACAAAAATATCCAAATATGCAGATATGTTCTATTGGTCCAAATATATATTTTCCACACTCAAAAAATGAAAAATGTGAAATAGCCTCTGTTAATAAAATTTATCAAGTGATTAAACAAATATTAGATAATAAGTTAAAAATTTAAAATATATTTTTTTAAAGTTATAAAACTATTAGAAAAAGAGTAGTTTAAGAGTTGATTATAATTTGTGTCTTTTACTATTTTTAACTCACTTGGATTAGATAATAGAGCATCTATTTTAAAAATAGTACTGTTTTCATCATCTACTTCTATTGTAGCAAAGGTATCTACTATTTCTGAACTATAGTTATTTTGTGATACAAATATACCATTTTTATAAAATCCTGCTTTTAATATATCTGTATTAAAAAATTTTCTTGATGATGGAAATATAAAAATATCACTTATCATAAATAGCTCATTTTTATTTTTATAATCTTCAATTAAAATAATATTAAAATTGATTTTCATAATATCTAGTTGTAGTTTTAAGCTTGCTATCTCTTTTTTTGTAGATTCAATTACTAATGTAAAGTTACGATTATTTAGATTTGAAACAATAGAAAAAACACTTTTTAATCCATTTTTTGATAGATGGTTTGATCTAAAAAATATAATTTTTGTATCTTTTTCTATAATATAAAGATTTTTAAACTCTTTTTTTATAGATTTATTATAAGCTATATCTTGATCAATATAAGGATATATCACTTGAATCTTTTCTTGATCTATAGTTGGAAGTTTTTTTTGTAGATATTGTTTTTGGGCTTGAGAGTTTACTATGATTAGTTTTGAGTTATATAGTAGCTCTATATTGTATTTTTCAAGTTTACTATCATAAAAATAGATATCTGTTTTTTGTTTATCTTTTTTTAAAAAGTTTTTAAAGAAAGATGGTTTTTTTATAAACTCTAAATCATACATTAATTCCAAAGGTTCAAGAAGTTTATTTTTTCGTGTATTGTAAATAGTAAATTTTTTCATTTTTATATCCAAATATTATCTATTAGTCTAGTTGTGTCTATTTTTATTGCTATTAGGATAATACTTTGTTGTAGCTTTATTGTATCTATTTTATTAAAATCTCTATCTACAAAAGCTATATATTCTATAGAGATATCTTTATGATTTAAAATATCTAAGATTTTAAGCTCTATACTATTACAATCTAATATACCAGATTCTATTGTTTTTTTAGCTATTTTAAGTGATTTTGAGATATTTAGTGCTAGATCTCTTTGGGTATTTGTAAGATATATGTTTCTACTGCTTAAGGCTAGTCCGTCATCCTCTCTTACTATATCGCACT
>JAMOPZ010000095.1 GCA_027064245.1 Campylobacterales bacterium | reverse complement strand
AAAGCAAAAAACATCACAATAGCTGGAACATTTAATTCATCAGCTTTTGTTCCTGCACCTAAATCACCACCCATAGCAAAAGCTGATACTGCTAAAATTGATAAAAGTAATAAAATCTTTTTCATTATTTTATATCCTTTGCTACATCTTCTTTTATTTTATTTAATAAACCATCAAACTCACTATTTGCTCTTTTAACATAAACTCCTGTTAAAGCAAATGCAAATACAATAATAGCAATACCAACAGGTATCCCAACAGTTGCCATTCCTCCAGCTGTTAGTTTAGCTCCTAATGTTTCTGGACTAAATGCTATCAATAAAATGTATGCATAATAAACCGTCAACATTGTAATTGTTAGTTTCCAAGCAAATGAACTTCTTTTTGTAACTAATTCTACATAAGAAGGATTTGACTTGATTTTTTCTACCATTGCTTTATCCATAATTTTCTCCTTTTTTTCTTATAAGAAGATTTTATATTTTATAAATAGCATTAAAATAGCATTATATTGTATCTACTGTTTTTTAAATATATTAAATATTATTTGTTACTAAATGAAACGAATTATAACTATACTTTATATCGATTAATTGTATAACCTACACCTTTGATATTTACTATAAAATTATCCTTTAAAGATTTTTGTAATCTATTTATCTCTGTTCTAATAGTAGCATCACTTACAGGGTTATTATTCCAAATATATTCTCTTAAAATTTCTATTGAGATAATTACACCGATATTTAATGTTAAATATTTAATAATTTGTAATTTTTTATTTGTAAGTTTTTGAGCTTCTTTATTAAAATAAAGTGTATTTGTTTCTAAATCAAATGCATAATTTTTAGATAATTTTACATATTTTCTATCTTTTGTTTTTATATTTGAAGCCTCTTTTTTTATTCTAATTGCAAGCTCTTTTAAATGAAAAGGTTTTTTTAGATAATCAATAGCCCCAAGATCAAAAGCACTTGAGATAGTATCTATATCTGTAGATGCACTTATAAAAATAGTAGAGGTAAAATTTTTTATATCTTTTAAAAGCTTTAAGATTTTTAGTCCATCTATATTTGGTACATTTATATCCAAAATTAAAAGATCATAACTATTATTTTGTAAATCTTCATAAGCTTTTTTTCCATCGCTAAATATTGTAACTTTATAACCTAAGCTATCAAGATATTCATATATTGAGCTTTTTAACATAATTTCATCTTCAAGTAGTAGTATTTTCATTTTTAAACTTATATATAAATTTTGTTATATTATTTTTTGATTTGACCTTTATTGTAACATTATTATTATCACAAATATCTTTAACAATACTAAGTCCAAGCCCAAATCCACCACGAGATTTATTTTCTCTATAAAATCTACTAAAAAGTTTATTAGGATCTTCTATAGTATCTGAACTATTTATAACCATAAAAATAATATATTTTTTTGATTGTTTTAATAATATTTTTATTTTTTTATTTTCATAACTATATTTTATAGCATTAGATATAGAATTATCACATATTCTTTGAAGTTGAGTATCATTAAATTTTATAAAAATATTATTCTTAATACTACTGTGTAATTGTAAATGATTTCCATATGCTACTTCATTAAAAAACTCTATTCTAAATTCTAAAAAATCAGAAAAATTTATTATTGATTTTGAATATTTTATTCTATCTTTTTTTATTACATAAGATAGATCATTATAAATATTATGTATAATTTTTGATCCTGCTTCTATTTTTGATAGATACCTATTTTCTCCATATTTTAGTTTAAATAGATCTATATTTGTTATAATAATAGATAATGGTGTATTTATCTCATGAACAGCATTATCTATAAACTTATCTTGTGCTTTTAAAAGCTCTTTAGTATACTCTTCAGATTCTTTTAGCTCGTAAGTAAAATATCTATCAAGCAAATATCCCATAATAAATAGTATAAGTGATAAAAAGATTATTTGCCAAATATATTTTATAAGTTTATTTTTATATTCTTGTTCTTTTTCTCTTATCTCTTTTTCAACATTATCTAAATAAACACCACTACCTATCATCCATCTCCAAGATTTATAACTAATTGCATATGATATTTTATTTTCCAAAGTATTGGTTGTTGGTTTATTCCAAACATATCTTACATATCCACCATCTTTTTTTTGTGATATTTTGATTAGTTCATATATCACTTTTTTACCATTTGGATCTGTAAAGTTTATAAGATTTTTTCCACTATTTTCTTTTAAGATAGGATCTGCTATATTTACTCCATCAAAAGTATAGATAAATATATACCCTGTCCCATCTCTAGTATTTCTTAGATACTCAATTACCTCTACAATCTCATTTTGCAAATCTTTTAAAGATCTATTTTTGTTTGTTTTTGCTTTATATTTAATATAATTTAATACTCTTATAGTTTCTTGTTTTATAAACTGTTTTTGTTGTGTTAGATACTCTTTTTTTAAGTTTTTTATATCAATTTGATACTGTGTATAGCTATTGTTTATAATAATAAATGCAAATAAAGATAGAAGAATTATAGAAAAAAGGATAGCTATTTTAAATAAATTTTTCATATTATCTGATTCTATCTAAAATATCTTAAGATTATATTTTATACAATAAAAAAACCGATGCAAATATACATCGGCTTTGTTAATTTTGTTTATAAAAAGATTATAAAGCAGTTACATTCAATGCTTGAGGTCCTTTTTCACTTTCACCTATTTCAAATGTCACTTTTTGTCCATCATCAAGAGAAACTCTACCATAACCTGAATTATTTACATTTCTAAAATGTACAAATAAATCTTTTCCACCATTATCTTGCTCGATAAAACCATAACCTTTTTCACTGTTGAACCATTTAACTGTTCCGTTTTCTAATGTTGCCATTAATTTTCCTTTTGTTTAATTTAAATTTTTAATTTTTTTGAGTTAATCTCTTAACCATTTCTCTTTTTCATAATATCTTCAGCAACATTTTTTGGTACTTCCATATATTGATCAAATAACATTGAGTATGTAGCTCTACCTTGAGACATACTTCTTAAATCTGTTGAGTATCCAAACATCTCTGCAAGTGGAACTAAAGCAACTACAAGTTTAACACCAGCTCTATCATCCATAGATTGAACTTGTCCTCTTCTTTTGTTACAATCCCCAATAACATCCCCCATATAATCCTCTGGAGTTTCAATCTCCACTCTCATCATAGGTTCAAGTATTACAGCTTGCGCAGCACTTTGTCTACATCCTGCTTTAAATC
>JAMOPZ010000094.1 GCA_027064245.1 Campylobacterales bacterium | reverse complement strand
AAGATAGATTTCCTAATCTTCATGTAAAAGCATTAACAGCAGCAGAGATAAACTTTTTAAGTAATGAACACAATAAAACATATGAAGAGATCTTGGATCTTATGGTAGAGTATGGAGTGGACTCTATGCCAGGTGGAGGAGCTGAGATTTTTGATGAAGATATAAGAAAACATATTTGTGGTGGAAAAGTGACATCACCACAATGGCTAGAAATTCATAAACTTTGGCATCAAAGAGGTAAAAAAAGTAATGCCACTATGCTTTTTGGACATATAGAATCTAGAGAAAATAGAATAGATCATATGATAAGATTAAGAGATCTTCAAGATCAAACAGGTGGATTTAATGCTTTTATACCTTTGGTATATCAAAAAGAGAATAACTATTTAAAGGTACAAAAATTTCCTGATGCGCAAGAGATATTAAAAACATTTGCAATAAGTAGAATAATACTTGATAATATTCCAAATTTAAAAGCATATTGGGTAACTTCATCTATAAAACTAGCTCTTATAGCTCAAGAGTTTGGTGCTAATGATCTTGATGGTACAATTGAAAAAGAGTCTATTAATAGTGCAGCAGGAGCTAAAAGTGCAAATGGTATGAAACAAAATGATTTTATAAATCTTATAAAAAACAGTGGATTTATACCAGTTCAAAGAGATAGTTTATATAATGAGATATAAATATAGGTTTATAAACTAAAAATTCCTATAAAAAAGCTAACAAGAGCTAGAGTAAATTGTTTAAATAATAGGGGTTCTGTTAGACAACTTGTTAGAAAAATAACACTAAATAAAATAGATAATTCTTTTAATTCTGTAGTTAGATATTGTTTTTTAAGGATATAATAAAAAATTAATAAAAATAAGCTAAATCCTATAAAGCCACTTTGAAGCAAATTTGTTAAATATTGATTGTGAGGGTGGTTATTTGAGATAAAAGTAGTATCTAATTTATAGTTTGTATATATATTTTGGTTATTTTGCATTTGATTTTTCATACTATTACTATAATCTCCAAATCCTGTTCCTATTAAAAATGTTTTTAAATCTTGACTTAAAATATTATATGTAACAATCCAAAATGATATTCTTATTCCTATCGAGCTTCTTAAATCATTTTGCATTATTGTAGTTATTTCATTTTGTGTTTTAAAAACCCTATTTTGAAAATTTGGACTTATTTTGTAAGCTGTACTAGATATAAGAGATATAGTTAATATACTAATAATAATAGATTTAAAAGTAATTCTAAAGTGTATTATCATAAGTACAACTATAGCAATCATATATGATATTTGCCCTGTTCGACCTATTTGTAAAAATAAATTACCAGTAACTGTTAAAAAAAAGATACTATAGATAACTTTAGTTAAAAAAGTATAATTATTATAAAGTAGTCTATTTAATAATAAAATTGAACTAAATGCTAAAAATATACTATAATCTATATGCATCATAAATGGGCTTGGGCTTAATATTGAGGCATGTTTAAATTGCCATAATCCAAAGTATACCCCATAAGATATAATTTCACTTATAAATATTCCTGATAAAAATAGTGAGATAGCTTTATTTATATGATTTTTATCAAAAGTTGTATAGATAATAAAAGGTAATAATAGATATCTGTATTTAATAATTTTATTTATAGCTTCATTGCTATTCTCACTCCAAAAGCAAGATAAAAAACTCCAAAATAAAAATAGTGCAAGTGCAATTAAAATTTTATTGTTAGAAATATTATAAAATTTATCTTTTAAATTGCCTTCTATTAACCATACAATTAATAAAAAAATGCTAAAAAAACTTAAACTTCCACGAGATAAAGGTAATGTAAAAGCAAAACATAAATAAGAGTAATAATATATTTTTGTATAGTCTAATTTTTTTAACATTTAAATCCTTGGAAAATTGATAGGATTATACTAAAAAAGTTCTTTATAAGTAATTATTGGATTTATTTATCTTAATGATTACACTAAACTATATCCCATTTTAAATGCTATTAGATAAAGTAAAATAGCTATTATTTTTTTGATCTGATTTGACTCTAGTTTAAAATACATAATTTTATTGCCAATATATCCGCCAAGTATGGCTGCTAGTGCTGTAACTCCTAAAAGCAACCAATCAATTTGTACAAAACTACTATATGATAAAAATGCACTAAAAGTTGAAAATGGTACCATAAAACTAACTGCAATTGCCATTTTTTTAGCATCAAATCCAAGCAATATCATTAAAGGCATCACAAGTGAACCTCCACCAATACCAAGAATACCAGATAAAAATCCTACAATAGAACCAACCACAAAAAGTATCCATTTTTGAGTATATTTTGTAGCTTATGATGTAATTAGTTCAAATATTTGTCTAATATCTTTTGATATTTTCCATTTTCTTTGAGTTTATCTAACTCTTTTTGCCATCTTTTGATCACTTTATCATCTACATCTTTTGAAAAAGCTATATAAACTTCTGTATCTTTTACATTAAAGATTTTTTTGATTTTATTTGATTTGTGTACTCTTTTTGCCCTTAAAATACCTTGATATTCACCTGCTATCCAAAAATCTATGCGATTGTTTATAAGTTTTTTTACATTTAAAATATCATCAGGAACTGACGATAAATTTTCAAAACCATTGTTTTTTAAAAAAGTTTCACAAGCATCTGATTTGTATGTACCTATTGTATATTTTTTATCTTTTAGTTGTTCTAGTGAAGATATAGTACCTTTAAAATCTTTTTTAGCAAATATAACCCAATTATTTGAAGTAATAGGACCCACCCATTTAAAAAGCTTTTCCCTTTGTTTTGTACGAGTCATTACAAATAATACTTGATTTTTTTGTGTTAATACCGCATGATACGATCTAGCCCAAGGTAAAATTGTAATATTATCTTTATCTCCTGTATGTTTTATAATTTGTCTTACTATATCTACAGATATACCTGTTGGTTGGTTGTTTTTATCTGGAAAATTATATGGTGGATAATCCTCAGTCATCAGTGTTAATTCTGATGAAATAAGTGAAACAACACATATTATACTTAAAAATATTTTTTTAATCATTTTTGTTCCCCTTTTTTCAATGGTATTATTATATCATATTGCATACCTTTATGCAATTCGCTCGTTACTTTAATAGTACCTTGTAATCCAGTTGTTACTAAATTATATATTATACTTGTACCAAGTCCACTTCCACCTTGAGATCTTTTTGTTGTAAAAAATGGATCAAAAAGTCGTGCTTTTACCTCTTTTGATATCCCTATTCCTGTATCTTTGTAGATTAATTCTAAA
>JAMOPZ010000093.1 GCA_027064245.1 Campylobacterales bacterium | reverse complement strand
TCATTTATATATATTTCACCATCAACTTCAGGTGCCCATATAATATCCCTAGCACTTAAAAGATACTCATGTTCACTACTTGTACCATCTATTACTACATCTATTGTAGTATTGATTTTATTTTTTAGTTCTTTTATTGTAATATCTTCTACTATTTTACCTAAAATATCAGCTCTATTATCTATAATCTCTTGATCCAATTTTTCATCTATATCATAAGCTTTTGTACCCTCTTCATCACTATAGCTAAAAATATTTACCCTATCAAACTTAACCTCTTTTATAAAATCACATAGATCTTCAAAATCTTTTTGAGTTTCACCTGGATGCCCTACTATAAAAGTAGATCTTATAAAACTATTTGGCATAGATTTCATATACTCTACTAGTTCTCTTATTTGTTCACTTCCTTTTCCTCTTCTCATAATCTTTAAGATATTTTGTGAGATATGTTGAAGTGGTATATCATAGTATGTCATAAAAATTTTAGAATCAGATATAGCTTTAATTAAAGCTTTTGTAGTAGTAGATGGATATAGATATAAAATTCTAGCTATTTTTACACCTTTTATCTTTTCAACCATAGATATTAGTTGTTCTAATCCATCATAGATATTATGATCTCTTAAATATGAACTACTATCTTGAGATACAAAAGAAAATTCCCAAAATCCTTGCTCTACTAGGCTAGTTATCTCCTCTTTTATAGATTCTAAAGATCTACTATTTAACTTTCCTTTAAAAGATGGTATTGCACAAAATGAACATTGTTGATTGCACCCTTCACTTAGCTTTATATATGCATGGTAAGATGACCCTGTTATTACTCTATTATTTTTTTGTGTTGCTAAAAAGACTTTAGGGGAAAATTGATTTATTTTTTGTTCTACTAATTTATCAATTTGATCATAATCCCCTACTCCTGTAAAAATATCAACTTCTTGTTTAAGTCCATCTTGAAGTTCCTCTTTGTAACGCTCACTTAAACATCCAGACATCACTAAAATAGAACTTTTTTTTCTTTTTGCATGTAGTTCAAAAATAGTATCTAAACTCTCCTCTTTTGCACTTTGTATAAAACCACAAGTATTTACAATAATCAAATCAGCATCACTAGCATCATCGCATATTGTATAATCTTGTAATTTTCCTAACATAACTTCACTATCTATTAAATTTTTTGTACATCCTAAGCTTACAAGGTATAATTTTTTTTCCATATTCTCTCTTTTTTATAATAATTTAAATAAAATTTGGGGCATCATTTGCAAATAGTATAAGATCCCCTATTTTTGTCTCTTTAGCTAAAGTATCTTGAAGTTTACTTTTATCTTCTAATATAATTGGTTTTGTTTTTACAATAACTTTTTCAAGTAATTTACTATTTAAACTTCCTGTTAAAATTACAAGATCAAATACCTCATTGATAGCTTTTGCAAACTGTACATTTGCTTCCATTGTAGATTCTACAATACCTGGAGTGATAATCACTTTTCTACCATCGTATGTCGATGCTATTTGAACTGCTTCTAACATACCTTCTAAATTTCCATTAAAACTATCATCTAAAATTAGTTTTCCATTTACTTTTGTTAAATGCAATCTATGTTCAACAGGCTTTAGATTGTGAAGTGCTAATTTAATGGTATCTATACTCATACCTAATTTTTTTGCCATAAGTATAACAGCAGTTAAATTTATAGCATTAAAACTTCCTAAAACTGGAGCATGAAAATGTTCTATTTTATTGTCTATTTTTATATCAAACCATATCCCATTTAGATCACTACAAGTTATCTCTAAATTTGATGGAAATTTTGTAATAGTATTATATTTTAATATAGGTACACTATCATGTACAAAACCATGAACTAATCGTGGAGATTTTAATATCTCCATTTTTGTATGAATTATATTATCAAGTGTTTTAAAATACTCAATATGTTGCTCCCCTACACTTCCTATTATAGCATATTGAGGTTCTAGAAAAAGTGTAATCTCTTCTATATCTCCTGTTTGTCTAGCACCAGCTTCAACTATATATATCTTTGTATCATTGGTTAAATGATTATTTACATCTTGTACAATACCTGCTATTGTATTTATACTTCTAGGTGTCATATATACATTATAATCTTTACTTAAAATTTGATATAAATAATTTTTTATAGATGTTTTTCCATAAGATGCAGTTATAGCTATAATTGTAAGTCCATCTATAGTGTTTAGATAATTTTTTGCATTTGCTTTATATTTTAAAAAAATTATTTTTTCTAAAATTGTTGTTATACCATATACTAAAAATAGAGGCAAAAAAAGACCATAAAAATATGTCTCACTTAAAAACACAAGTGCATCTATAGCTAATGTTATAAAAAGTAAAATTCCTAAAAATCTTTTTACCCTTTGTGTTAATACTAAAGGTCTATCTAAATTTTTATTCCAATAAAAAAAGCTAGTTAAATATAAAAGATAAAAATATATATCAAAGTAAATATCAGGAAATATATAATAAAGCAAAAAGGGTGTTACAAAATAAACTATATGCCATTGTACTTTATGGTGTTTTGTAATTACTCTTTGTAAATTATAGTTATACCATTGTAAATTGGTAATCATATACCACCCAAGACTCATAACTACAACTATATGTGTAAATATATCAAAATACTGCATTTGCTTTTCCTGAATTAGATTTTATCTATTTTATTTAATATTATATCACAAATATCTTGTGAATAGTTAAGAAAAAAATAATGATCCCCCTTATATACTTTTAAATAACTTTTTGTTATTAAGTCATTTAAAAGATACCCAGATGATATATTTACAGCTTTATCATCTTTACCCCAAAATATCAAACAGTTATTTTGAAAAGTTTTAAAAATTTCACTAAAATCTTCATCTACAACATTCTTAAAAGTTTCATACATATTATAAGACATATTGTCTACATCACTACTTCGTAAAAGCTTAGTTATATGACTAAGTCCTAATGACCCTAAAGCTTTTGACATAGCTATTTTACATTTTATTTTAAGAGGTTTTTTCTCTATAATTCCTGCAGTACTTAATAATATTAAATTGGTAGGCTCTAGGAGTGTAGCCACTTTACCGCCAAATGAGTGTCCTACTATTATGCTCTTATCTTTATCTATACTTTTTAAGAATATATCAATAATATTTGCATAATCTTTTGTTGTTAAAATATAATTATTTTGAGTTTTGCCAAAGCCTGGCATATCTATATATATATGTTGAAAATCTATAAGATATCTGCTAAAAGCTTGTTTCATAATCTCCTTATTACTACCC
>JAMOPZ010000092.1 GCA_027064245.1 Campylobacterales bacterium | reverse complement strand
ACTAGATATAAAAAAAGAGATGTTTAAACACTGTTATAATAGCTTTAAACCTTGGCATAAAGATGTTTATTTTTATATGTGTATGGAGGATCAATCTTTATGGAAAGATGTGTTTGGATATGAATATTCTTCAAATAATCAATTTGAGGATTTTATGTTAAATAATTATATGGATAAAATCACCAAAAACTCTTTAAAATAAGGGTTTACAATTTTAGTCTTTATATGCTTTTGCTGTTTTATTTCTTTGTTGTTTTAATACCATATCTATATATTTATAATTTTGATTAATCTTTTGTGTATTTAAAGCTATTGTGCTTCGTTTTTTTTGATGTTGTATTTCATATATTAAAAGTCCATTTTCCCACATAGCAAGTCTTATAGGTGTTGCTATAGAATATGTAGTAATAATAGCATTATTATTTAATAGTTTTTTTATCAAAGCAAAGTATTCTACAGTCCATAAATTTTTATTTGTATCACTACTAAATGGATCTTGATAAACAATATCTATTTTTATATCACTATTTTGTAGATATTCTCTTGCATCACCATTGTATATCTTGATTGTTAAATTATCATCTTGATAATAAAAATCTTTACTTAAAGCTTTGATAATATCTTTTAGGTCATTAAATTGATTAGGGTATCTAAAATTTTCTAAAGAGTGTAAAAGATCTGTATTAAACTCTACAGAATAGATATACAAGTTTATATTTAGATTATGTTTTTTGATATAATAAAGAGTTGTTAAAGTATTATATCCAAGACCAAAACATATATCTAAGATATGTAAAGTTTTTTTATTTTTATGATAAGAAAATGCAGGGATAATGTGTTTTTGCAAAGATTCATTTAATGCCCCTTCATTGCAACTATGATAGTGTTGAGAAAACTCTTCACTATACATAGTGTATGAACCATCAGCTGTTTGTACTAACACCCTAGCTTTTTACAAAGTTTTTTTGATAGTAATAAGTCTTCATTTTTCATAATACCTACACCATTATCTACTACATTTTGTGCTATTTTTTTAGCATCTTTTAAAGAGTGCATTTTATATGTACCACATTGATAAATATTTAATTCAGGGATATCACTCTCTTTTTTTACTTTAAGTACATCTTTCATAGCTTTTAATGTAGCTTTTGAAACAGCTTTTGCACTAGGAGTTCCTAAACAACTCATATAAAAACCAGTTCTACAACCCATAGGTGAACAATCTATTATCTCTGTATCTTTACTATTTAAATGATCTCTAATAAATCCAGCAAAAAGATGTTCTAATGTATGTATCCCTCTACCTGTCATTTTTGTTTCATTTGGTTTACAAATTCTTATATCAAATACAGTTATTGTATCCCCACTTTTACTACTCATTGTTTTTGCTACTCGTACTGCTGGAGCAAACATTTTTGTATGATCTACTTTAAAGCTATCTAATAATGGCATATCTTTTCCTTTTTTATTTGTATTATAGCAATAAAATCTTAAGTTTTATCTTCAATTTTATATTAATATTTTGGCATAAAAATAGTAAAATCATTTTTTAGATAGTTATCTTTTATAATAATTTGTTTTAAAGATATATTTTGAGCTAATTGTTCTATCTCAAAAGATTTTATAGATTTAAAAGAGAGTGTTTTAAGATAATTAAAAATAAATCCTTTTTTAGATGCTTTATAACATTTTTCTATAAATATTTCACATTCATCATAAGATAATAAACTCAATGCACCACTACTTATTGTATAATCAGTTTCTATAATAGGATCGTGCAGTATATTTACAACTTTAAATTCTTGAGTTGGAAACCTTTTTTGTGCAATATCTATCATAATTTTTTCACGATCTATACCTATATATTTCTTAGGTACTTTTTTGATAGTTTGTAGATAGTTATAATACTCTCCAAAACCACAGCCAGCATCCAATATGCTAGAGTTTTTAATATCTTTTTTTATAATTTTTGTTATAATCTCAAATCTTTTATATTGAGTATATTTACTATTCCAGTGTACTCCTTGTGCGCTTATACCAAATTTTTCTATAGATTTTTTATAAAAATCTTTATTGTTAAAAATCATTTAAACACTCTATCTTTACATTATTATCTTTTAAAAATTTAGATACAACAGCTGAATCTGTATATTCATATGGTGTTTGATATACTATTCTTTTAATACCACTTGCTATTAAGTTTTTACTACATTGACTACAAGGTTCAAGTGTCACATATATTGTTGCATCTTCTATACTTATCCCTTTTCTTGCTGCCCAAATTATTGCATTCATCTCTGCATGTATTTCATATGTATTTGACCATTCGTGATGATCTTTTGTATATTGACCATCCCAATAATCAGAACAATTTGTATATCCAGGAGGGGTACCGTTGTATCCTGTACTTAGGATTCTTCCATTTTTTACTATAACTGCACCTACTTGTTTTGATACACAATTACTAGCAGTTGCTATCTCTTTTGCAATATTTATAAAATTTTTATCGTTTAACATAAATTTTCCTCTTTTTGATATAGATATCCTCTTATATTTTTTGGTATTTTTTGGACTCGGCATTTTTCTTTAAATTTTTTATCCATTTTTATATTTTGTATATAAGGGGCTATAAAAATCTTATTTTCTTTGATAGATACTGCAATTTTAGATGATATTACTATCTCTTTTTGTGTTAATATCTCATCTCTTGTTGCTTTTGATATTATAAAACCTCTTTTTTTTAGTTCTTTATCTACTAATCGTATAGCTATATTTTTATCTCCGTTATATTCTATTATTGTAAGTTTGTGATCTTTTATCTCTTTTGTATCTATAAGTAAACTTGCTAAATCATTTTGTAGATAATCAAAACTATTTTTAATACCACTTGAAAATTGTTCTAAAAGTTTATTACTATAAACTTCTCTAAAATAGTTTCTTTTATATTTGTGATCAAAATTTGATTTATCTATAAAATATTTTATATTATTTTTTTTTAGATAATCTAAAAGTTGCTCTTTAGTATAATCTAAAAGTGGCTTTAATACAAACATATCACCCTTAAAAGTTTCTTTTTGAAAACTTAATAATTCACTAAGTCCAGCCCCTTTTGTAAATTGCATTAAAAACCATTCTAATTTATCATTTAATTGATGAGCAGTTAGCAGTGCTTCATATGAGTTGTTTTTTATGATATTTTCAAAAAAATTGTATCTATAATCTCTTGCTATTTTTTCACTAAACTTTATATCTGGTGAAAATATTGTGGTATAGCATATTTTATTATATTTTTTAGCTAAATAGTGTGCATACTCTA
>JAMOPZ010000091.1 GCA_027064245.1 Campylobacterales bacterium | reverse complement strand
TATATATAATATGGGTATAGCTAATGAGTTTTTTCCACTATTAATTTTTATGGGTGTTGGTGCTATGACTGACTTTGGTCCGCTTTTGGCAAACCCAAAAACAGCACTATTAGGTGGTGCAGCTCAATTTGGTATCTTTGGATCACTTGTAGGAGCAGTTATGTTAGGATTTGATCTTCAAAGTGCATCTGCTATATCTATAATTGGTGGGGCTGATGGTCCTACATCAATTTTTATTGCAAATAGACTAGCTCCAGAGATGTTAGGTACTATTGCAGTTGCTGCTTACTCTTATATGGCATTGGTTCCTGTTATTCAGCCTCCTATTATGAAAGCTTTAACAACAGAAGAGGAAAGAAGAATAAAAATGCCAGCACTTAGAAAAGTTCATCCATTGGAAAAACTTTTATTACCATTGTTAATTTTATTGATGGCAATATTAATTTTACCAGAATCAACTCCATTAATAGGTGCTTTTGCTTTAGGAAATTTTGCAAAACAATCAGGTGTTGTAGATAGACTTAGTGATACTATGCAAAATGCACTTATAAATATAGTTACTATATTTTTAGGTCTTGGAGTTGGTAGTAAACTTGCAGCTGATAAGTTTTTGGTACTTGATTCATTGGGAATTATGATTATTGGACTTTTAGCATTTAGTGCAGGTACTGCAACTGGAGTTCTTATGGCTAAGCTGATGAATAAATTTTCTCCAGCAGATGCACAAGTAAATCCATTAATTGGAGCTGCAGGAGTTAGTGCAGTGCCTATGGCAGCTAGAGTTGTAAGTAAGGTTGGTCAAGAGTATGATAAATCAAATATTTTATTGATGCATGCTATGGGTCCAAATGTGGCTGGTGTAATTGGTTCTGCCGTTGCAGCTGGTGTACTTTTATCAATATTTAAATAGGAAATAGGAAAAAATAGTTATGTTAGATATAACAAATTCACTTGGGTTAAAAAATGTAGGTAAGATTTATAGAAATCTTGATATAGATACTTTAATAGATCATGCAGTTCAAAATGAAGGAGCTAAGATCTCTTCAACTGGAGCTTTAATGATAGATACAGGTATCTTTACAGGTAGAAGCCCAAAAGATAAATACTTTGTAGAACAAGATCCTTCAAAAAAATATATCTCATGGGGGGATATAAATCAACCTATCTCAAAAGAGATATATGATAATTTAAGAGTTCAAAGTATAGATCAATTAAGTGGTAAAGATCTGTATGTTACAGATGTATTTTCAGGATCAAGTGCGAGTAGTAGAAAATCAATTAGAATTATTACGGAGATTGCTTGGCAGTCACATTTTATACAAAATATGTTTATAAGACCTACAAAAGAGGAATTAGAGAACTTTACACCTGATTTTACACTTTATAATGCTTGTAAAACTGTAAATCCTAATTGGAAAGAGCAAAATTTACATTCAGAAGTTTTTGTAGCTTTTAATGTAGAGGATAATGAAGCAGTAATTGGAGGTACTTGGTATGCAGGAGAGATCAAAAAAGGGATCTTTTCTATGATGAATTATTGGCTTCCTCTTGATGGTAAGATGGCTATGCATTGTTCTGCAAATGTAGGAAAAGATGGGGATACAGCACTATTCTTTGGACTTTCAGGAACTGGTAAAACTACACTTTCAACAGATCCAAATAGAGCATTAATTGGTGATGATGAACATGGTTGGGATGATGATGGTGTATTTAACTTTGAAGGTGGATGTTATGCTAAAGTAATTAATCTTGATGCTTCTAGTGAACCTGAGATTTTTGGTGCTATTAAAAAAGGTGCTATTTTAGAAAATATTGTAGCTAATGAAGATGGAGAAGTTGATTTTACAAATGGTAGTAAAACTGAAAACACTAGAGTTTCATACCCTATTGACCATATCCAAAATATTCAACCAAATAGTATAGCAGGTCATCCTACAAATATTATATTTTTAAGTGCAGATGCATTTGGAGTATTACCTCCTGTATCAAAACTTACAAAAGAGCAAGCTATGTATTATTTTTTAAGTGGTTATACTGCAAAAGTAGCTGGAACTGAAAGAGGAATTACAGAGCCAGTAGCTACATTTAGTGCTTGTTTTGGTGAAGCTTTTTTACCTCTACATCCAACAGATTATGCTAAGCTTCTTGGTGAAAAGATAGATAAACATAATGTAAATGTATATCTTGTAAATACAGGTTGGACTGGAGGTGCTTATGGTACAGGAAGTCGAATGAGTATAAAAAATACTAGAGCTTGTATAAATGGTATTTTAGATGGAAAAATAAATAAAAGTGAGTTTAGTACAACTCCTATATTTAATTTATCTATTCCTAAAACTTTAGATGGTGTTGATACTGAAGTATTAAACCCTAGAAATACATGGGAAGATAAAGCTGCATATGATAAAGCAGCTAAAGAATTAGCTTCTATGTATATAGAAAATTTTAAAAAATATCTAACAACAAACAGCGATTTTAATTTTACAAGCGCTGGACCTCAACTATAATATAAAAAAGATGAAGTTTTTTTAAACTTCACTTTTTTTTCTATCTCTTAACCTTATTTTAATTTTATAAAAGATATAAATCTAATACTTTAAATTTGGAGTATATATGGATAATAATTTTAAAAAAGAAAAAGTCTTGACTATATCATCGGCACATTTTGCGCATGATATATTTTCATCATTTTTAGCACCTTTGTTACCTTTGCTTATAGAAAAACTAGGACTTAGTTTATCTATGGTTGCATTTTTGGATATTATACGAAGAATTCCAGCACTTTTTAATCCACTTTTAGGACTAATGGCTGAAAAAACAAATGTAAAATATTTTGTTATACTTACACCATCTGTTACTGCTATATCTATGAGTATGTTAGGGTTGGCATCTTCGTATTTTATTTTGGTTTTATTACTTTTTATAGCAGGTATTAGTTCTGCTTTATTTCATATACCATCCCCTACGATGATAAAACAATCTTCAGGTGAACAAACAGGAAGAGGTATGAGCTATTTTATGGTAGGGGGTGAGTTCGCTAGAACTATGGGTCCTATACTTATAACATCTGCTGTATCTTGGTGGGGATTAGATGGTAGTTATAAACTTATGCCTATAGGTATTATAGCATCAATATTACTTTATATAAGATTTAAAGATTTTGATACATCAATAAAAGCTAAAAAATTTGAAAAAGGAGATATAAAAGCAGTTTTAAAACAGCATAAAAATCTTTTTTGGTTTTTAGCTTCATTTATACTTTTTAATGCAGCACTTAAGAGTTCATTATCTTTATATCTTCCTGTTTATCTTGTAAAAAATGGAAAT
>JAMOPZ010000090.1 GCA_027064245.1 Campylobacterales bacterium | reverse complement strand
TATGTCTTTTTCTGTAATATTTGCATTTACTGAATGTTTGCTTTCTTTTGCTGTTGTTTCACAAGTTTTTAGAGTTGTATTTATCTCTTTAATAGTTTCATATTCAAGGCATTTAATCTCTTTTTGAGTTAAAGCAGCAACTTTTGCTTCTACTGTGCTTCCATTAGAACATTTTCCATATAAACCTATTACATTCCCATTTTTATCTATATCTTGACTATCTACACTTCCATATTGAACTTCACATTTATATTTTGATTTACAAACGGTTTCACTATTTCCCTCTCTAAGACATTGAATTAATTTATTACATTGAGAATTAGGACATTCTGCTGGATATATTAGAACTCTTTGAGATTTTAAACAACTATTAGCACTTGGTGGAATTGGAGGACAATCATAAACATACTCTACTATTTTATCTTTATCTTTTATTCTTTTTGTTTGTCCTGTTTTATCATCAGTTACATAAGTATATGTATAATCTTTTAATTGAGAGAATTGTTGTTTTAAGTTACAACTATTTTCTATATAACCTTTACAACTATTTACTAAACAAATAGGATTATATAAATCTGTTGCACAAATAGGGTCTGCTTGTCTATCATAATATTTCTTACAAGTAGTTGTATATCTTTCATTTGATAATGAAGCTTTCTCATATTCTACACATAATCTTGTTGCTTTTGGAGGATATTGATATTTTAAAATTGTTAAAGCTTTTGTTACTTCTGGATTTTCGTTATTTATCTCTTTATTATAAGTCCTTTCTATTCTCCACCAAGGAGAGCAAACTTTTATTGGTCTTTTATAATCAGGAGAATTTATTTCTATAATTACATAATGTTTATGTTTTGGATTATCGTAAAACCACAAACTACTATTTGCTTTTTTATATACTGCTAATTTGTTTTTGTTACAAATATTCTCACTAAAAGCTAAATTTATATATTGAGGTATAATTCCATCATTATTTTTAAAATCCTCATCACAATTTTTTCTAAATAAACCTATCCAATAATCTCTATTTTTATAAATATTATTTAAAGTGTTATTTAAAGTTATATTATTTGGAGCTACTATGTATCCACTAAATCTACTTACTAATTTTTTTGCATCAGATAAACTATATTTTTTTAAAGAAATAGCATAAGTTTTTTTATTTAAAACTTTTATTGTTGTAAAATATTGCTTAAAATTCTTTTTATTGTAATCTACATCTAAATATTTACAATAGTTTTCTTGTTTATCATAAACTCCATAACCTACATATAAGGTTTTATTTTTATAATTCGATAAATCTAATTTATCAAAAAGTTTTATTGTTTGAGCTTGAAACTTATCAAAATAATACCCATAATTTAATGAAGTTGGAGTATTTGAATTGATAATAGTATCACTTCTTTTATTTATAGTAATTTCTGCATTTAAAATATTTACTAAAACTATTACTAAAATCAATAACTTACTGTAAAACATTTACCATCCTTTATTATCCCTTTACAACCTTGTTTTTCGCAACTATTTGTGTTTGGGTTATAAGTTGCATCTTTATCACAAATCACTTTATAACACTCTCCATCAGCTTGATTTATAATATGTTTTCCATCATCTGCATTACAACCACCACTAATGGCACATCTATTTTCATATTCTAAATTTGAATCACAATATTTATCTAAACATTTTTTATTAGCTTCATCCTCAGAAATAATTCCTTTATCTTTTAAAATTGTTGAACTATATCCATCAGGACAATAATTATATTGACAAGTGTGGTCTTTACAAGTTAAAGGAGAACAAAAATACCCTATTTTCGTATTATTAAACTCTTTTACATATTCTAAGAAATGTAAAGAATCCAAAGAATCTATGCTATTTTTGTAAATAATACACGATGTAGGATTGTTATTATTATTGTAGTTGTTGTAATATAAAGATATGTTTTTAACAAATTCTTCTTCTATTACATCTTGTGGATAAAATAAGTGCCAATTAGTGTTAGCTATTAAATTACTACACTCTTCTAAAGTTGTAGAATCTTTATATACAGCAAAAGTTTTTCCATTAAAAGTATAAAAATTTATAAATCCTTTATTATACATATCATCAAAAGTTAACTTTGATGGGATTTTGTAAATACCATCTTTTGGATAAAGAATATATTTAAAGTTACTATATGCCACTTTACCCTGAGAATGATTATAAAATCCAACTTTGCTATTTTCAAAAGTTAAATCTCCACTATAATTAAAAATTTTATTTCCATTTACATAGATATTTGTTTCAATAGAATTTACTTCTACTTTAAGATTATAATCAGTTTCAAATTGCCAACCATCACTTTCAACTATTTTTAAAACTTTTTCTTTGCCATTTTCAACTTTAACCAATCTCCAACCTGTATAGTTATGCCACTTATCACTACTTCTATCCCAATCTACTCTATAATAGTTCTTCATATCTTTGAAATTAAAAACTAATCCAATAAAGTCGTTATCATCCCAACTATCTCTATTAACATTGATTTTACCCTCTATAGCAAAATTCCCACTTATGCTAAAATCACTAACAAAAGCTGTTCTACCTCCATTTATCTTTTGAAAAACATAACTGCCGTCATCACTTAATTGCCAATCTCCATCTCCATAATTTGTCCATTTATTAAAATAAATATCTTGATTAAAAACTTTTCCAGATAATATATAATAAACAGTAGGGTCTAAAAAGTTAATTGAACCTATATATCCTCTGTTGTAATTATCCCAAAATAAGATTCTATTTCCATCGGCTTTTATACTTGTTATTCCAAAATCTGTTTTTAATTGCCCTATTTTCCCACTTATAGGACAATTTGAAATAATAATTCCTATGTCATTCCCATTTTTATCATATCCATATAGGTTGTTGTCTTTTATTTTAATATAAGCAATATTATCTGATTTTATTTTTCCATTCATTGAACATTTTTCATCTAAATTTACACACTCTTCTCCTAAAACAGAGCTATCATTAAAACATAACTTGTTACCCTCAGCAACTATTTCATTAACTTTAAATTTACATTCATTGTTTGTAGAATTAGTTTTACATAAAATATCTTTAAAAACTAATCCATACATATCTAATCTAAATCCCCCTGTATTATTAAATTTATCTGTTTTTTTATATATTGTTTGAGTGAAGTTTTGAGTAATATCAGATGCTGTATCTTCTACTTGAGTGCAGGCTTGATTAGGATTTGTAGGACAAACTGCACTTAATCTAATACAATTATCTTTTGGAGGGTTTGGGTTTGTATAATCAAATCCACCTGGATTTAAAGTTTGCCATTGATA
>JAMOPZ010000089.1 GCA_027064245.1 Campylobacterales bacterium | reverse complement strand
AATCAGAGTGATGATTATGATTATGACTACTAGGAATATTTAATGGAAATAGGAACATTTATAGGTGTTGAAAATCGATATGAGGTAGTTGATATCTTAGGTAAAGGTGGTATGGGAACAGTTGTAAAAGCTTATGATAATATGCTAAAAGAGTTTGTAGCCATAAAAACATTACATGAAAGATTAATCGATAACAATGATATAAAAAATAGATTTTTAAATGAAGCTAAAATTTGTTTAAATATAACACATCCAAATATCATAAGAGTTCGAGATGTAAATATACATAATAATGTATATTTTATGGTTATGGAATATCTTGAAGGTGTTGATTTAAAGTATTGGATGAGAGATAAAAATACAGATGAACCATCTGAACTTTATGCACTTATAAGACCTATATTTGAAGCATTAGAATATGCTCATACTTTTACAATTCATAGAGATATTAAACCAGCCAATATTATGTTGCAAAATGGTAAAGCCTATTTGATGGATTTTGGAATATCAAAGGCATTAGAAACAAGTGAAATAGTAAACGAAACTGTTATTGGGGCTATGGGTACAAGAAGCTATATGGCTCCAGAACAAGCATTTAATGCAAGTGATGTAGATAAAAGATGCGATATCTATTCTATGGGTATATTGTTTTATGAATTGCTTACAGAACAAAAACCTGAAAATACTGCTATTAAAGATGCTTTAGCACCAAGTATATTAAACAATAAAATTACAAAAGAGTTAGATAAAATCATTTTAAAAATGATAAATGCAAAACCAGAACATAGATTTAATGATATGCAAGAAATTATAGTTGAGGTAGATAAGGTGTTTTATACATCTAATGATAAAGTTTTTAGTCAAACTATTGAAATAGAAACTAATACAACAACTATTGATAATTTAGAAAATATGATACAAATACCTGAGGGATTCTTTTTTAGAGGTAGTGGAATAGAATCAAAAGTGATTTGTGAAAAACCTAGAAAAAAAGTTTATATTGATGAGTTTTATATTTGTAAATATCCAGTTACAAATAAAGAATATTCTATATTTATAGAAAATACAGCTTATCCTAAGCCTATAGATTTTAATGATAAATTAACTAATTTTCCAAATCATCCAGTAGTTAATGTTTCTCAATTAGATGCATTGGCTTATTGTAAGTTTATCGGTGCAACTTTACCTACAGAGGCTCAATGGGAAAAAGTAGCTAAAGGTGGGAAAAATTTAGTTTACACTTGGGGCAAAGAGTTTAAAGATAATTATGCAAATATTGATAATATTAATAATGCAATTGTAGATGTGCAATGTTATGAAAAAGCTATTAATGAATATGGTATTTATCAGTTAGCAGGGAATATTTGGGAATGGTGTTTAGATGATTACATAGAAGATTTTTATAAAAATAGTTCTTTAAAAAATCCAATAGCATTAAATAATAGCGATGATAAAGTTGTTCGTGGTGGTTCTTTTGATTTTATAAAAGATGCTTCTCGTACTAGTTTTAGGTATAAAAAAAATATGAATTTAAAAGATTTTAATATTGGGTTTAGAATAGTATATAATGGATAATATGATAAAAATACTACTTGGTATAATTATTTTAACAGTAATGTTAGATGCTAAAAATAAATGTATAAAAGTAAAAAATGGAATAACTATTGAATGTTATGGATATAAAAAGAATGACAATAATATAGAGATAAAAGATGGTAAATTTACAATATTTTATGAAAATGGTAATATTCAAAAATCTGGATTTTATAAAGAAAATAAATTAGATGGAATCTTTAAATGGTATAGTAAAAGTGGTAATTTAATAACAAAATGTTTATATAAGGATAATTTGCCTTATAATGGAACCTGCTTAAAAACTGGATTTTCCTCATATAAAGATGATATTCTTTTTCAAGGTTATTCTATTGTTAAATATAAGAATTTTAAATTAAATGGAAAAATAAAGAGGTTTGATAGAGATAATAAACTAAATGCAGTTTTTATTTATAAAAATAATATTTTGAAAAATAAAAAAACTTGGATAAATAAAAATAATTATAAAATAAATATTTTAGACAATAATATTAAAGAAGGTTTATGGGAATATAGAGATAATGATGGATTACTTGAAAGTGTTAAGCATTATAAAAATGGTGTTTTAAATGGTGAAGTTATTGAATATGGTATATTTCAAAGAGTTATAAAAAGAGAAAATTATAAAAATGGTAAAAAAGTACAAAAAGTAAGAAAAAAAGAAATTGTACAGAAAAAGAAATTTTCTGATTTTAAATACACTATTCAAATAGGTGTTTATAAAAGTTCAAACCAAGAGGTGTATAAATATATAAATAAGCTTGAAAAAGTTAATATTTATTCATATATTAGATACAAAGATGAAACAATAGAATTATATTCTGGTAGATTTATCTCATTTAAAGATGCAAAAAAAAGATTAATTCAAATAAAAAAGGTGGTAAAAGATGCTTATGTCAAAGGGATATAGTGATGTTGGATTGGTAAGAAAAATAAATGAAGATTCGTTTATTATAAATAATAATATATCACTTCTTGTAGTGTCAGATGGTATGGGTGGTTATGAAAAAGGTGATATAGCTAGTCAGATTATAGTTAAAAATTTAGATGATATCATGATTGATTATAATCAAGAAACTGAAAAAACAAACTATATCGATGAAAATACCAATGATATAGAACATCAAATATCTACATATCTAAATAGAGCAATTATAAACTCTAAAGATAGTATAAATAAATATGCTATAGATAATGCTATAGATGGAAATATAGGTGCTACTGTAGTTGGTATATATAAAGATATAAATATAGATAAAATAACAGTTTTTCATTTAGGTGATTCAAGAGCTTATAGAATAAGAGATAATAAGATTGAACAATTGACAATAGATCATTCTGTAGTTGAAGATATGAGAAGAAGTGGTAAATATTCAGATATAGAAATAAATAAAGTTGGTAATAATATTTTATCAAAAGCTATTGGAAATTTTAATGATTTTGATTTGGAGATAAATTTTTATGATTTATTAGTAGATGATATTTTTATATTATGTAGTGATGGTGTTTCCAATTTTATTGATGATGATCTATTATTGAAATATATTGTAAATAATACTCAATCTAAGGCGATAGAAAAAATAAAAAAAATAATTTATGAAAATGGTGCTAGAGATAATTTAACTCTTCTTATAAGTAAATACAATTAAATATCTATACAAAATTCAATTTTAATATTTAATCGCTATAATTCGATAAATAAATATTTAGGTGGATATAGATGGCTAAACAACGGATAATTTTTAT
>JAMOPZ010000088.1 GCA_027064245.1 Campylobacterales bacterium | reverse complement strand
TCATCTTTGAGATTCTTTTTATTAAAATAGTTTTTTATATTCTTAAACATTACTAACCCAACATATTTAATTTATAATGGTATGTTAAAAACTTTTTAAATTTATCAACTATTTTAAAACTATCTCTTAATAGATCTTTTTCTAGAGTATTCAGTTTATTTGGATTTATATAATTATCCAAAGGCAATGAAGCATCAATTTTTTCTAATCTAAATTTTAACCTTAATGTTAAAAGAAAATTAAAACTCTCTATCAATTCACTTGCAAACGCTTTATCTAGCACATCTTTTTCATTGAGTTCTTTTATCCTTTCTACTGTAGTAGTTTTTGTTATTTGATACTCTAGGGCTAAACTTCTTATACCATGAACAATAGGAAATACACCACCTTTTTTAATATCTAGTTCATCTTTATGATTTTTTTTATCAACAATAAAATTAGCAAACATACTCAAAGGTGTTTCAAAATTAAGTGATGCTTTTGCAAAAAAAGTATTAAATGAAGATGATGAATTAGATACTTTATATAGATATTGTTTTAACTCTATAAGCATATTTTTATCTCCTGCTACACAAAATGCATCATAAAAAATAGCAAGATTCATAAACCCCTCTTCAGTTGGAGTATTTATCCAATTAAAAATAGTTTTTTCAAATTCATCTTGTGTTTTTACCCAATATGGATTTGATACCATAATATTACCTTCACATGGGGGAAATCCAAAATCTATCATATATTTGGTATATTGTAATGTAAACTCTTTTATAATATTTTGTTCTACTGTGCAATTATTTGATAATATTAGTGCATTATCTTGATCTGTTCTTAGTATTTGTTCAGCTCTGCCTTCACTACCCATAACTATTAATGCTGATTGTTCTTGCAACTGTTTTGGTGCTAGGATATTAAAAAGTTTAGTAAAAAGTTTATTGTTTAATTGACCAATAATCTTAGAGATATATCTTACTTTTACACCTTTTGCAAATAAAACTCTAATCACTCTTATAAATTTTTCACTTGCATTTTTAAGTTCATCCAAAGTATTTGCATTGTCTAACTCCATCATAACAGAGTATGTATGTGAAGCAAAAAAACTAGTAAGTGATATAAGATCTAGTATTCCTGTAATTGTGGAAGTTTTATTATCTTTTACAATGAGTCTTTTAATACCAAATTTATTCATTTTTAATTGTGCATTAAATAAAAACTCCTCACTAGATACCTCTTTTAATCCAAATGTAGCTATTTTTGAAATAGGCTCATCAAAACTCATCCTATGTAAGATAATTTTTTCTCTAAAATCAGTATCAGTTACTATTCCCATATCATTTTTACCTTGAACCAATAACGATGACCCACGATTTTCTTTTAAAATTTCAACAGCATTAAATATTGTCTCATTTTCATCTAAAATAATAGGTTTTTGTAAATATGCATCTTTAACCCTTGCTACCATAAAATTTACAAACTCTTTATTTTGTTCATTTTCTACACTAGTGTTTAATTTTTTTGATATTGATTGAAAAAAGTAACTCTCAAGCTCTTCATTTTCATATATAAAAGATAAAAAAAACTCCCTTTTTAATGCATAACAGATAGTTTCAACAGTTGTTATAAAGTTGTATTTAACTTTATTTTCTATTAAAGATATAGGGTCAAAATATTCATTGTGTGTATAAACAGATAAAACCTCATCTTCATCTTTCTCTTGCACTACACCTTTTATAATAAAATATAAATATTCTGGCTTTAGCTCATGTGTTAAAAGAGTTTCATCTTTTTTAAAATAAACTATATCTAACTCTTTTGTTAATTTTTCTAAACTATACTCATCCAAACTATCAAATGGTGGGATCGCTTTTATAAAACTATTTTGTTCTATTAAACTCATAGGGTTCCTTTTTTATTTAAATAAAAAAAAGCCTCTTAAAATATTTTAAGAGGCTTTTTGTTAATCATATCTACTTAAAACTATTAATGTTCACTTGCACTAGAAGCACCAATACCTGTTTGACATCTGATATCTTGTGCATCAAATTCATCAATACATCTTTGTGCATCTTCACTATTATCTGTAATTGAAAAATACCAAATTGCTATAAAAGCCATTGGCACTGAAAATACTGCAGGAAACTTATATGGTACAATAGGATCACCAAATCCCAAAATTTGAGTCCATACAACAGGACCTAAAATTACAAGAATAAGCGCAGATGCAAGACCTATGTATCCACCTATAACAGCACCTCTAGTTGTTAATTTTTTCCAAAAAATTGACATAAACAACACTGGGAAGTTAGCTGAAGATGCAATTGTAAAAGCAAGTGCTACCACAAATGCAATATTTTGTTTTTCAAATGCTATACCACATATCATCGCTGCAATACCAATTGCAATTGTTGCATATCTTGATACTTTCATCTCATTTTCTTCACTAACTTTTTTACCATCTGCAAATGCATTTGCATAAAGGTCATGTGATACTGCAGAAGCACCTGCTAATGTAAGACCAGAAACAACTGCTAATATTGTAGCAAAAGCAACCGCTGAGATAAATCCTAAAAAGTAATCACCACCAACTGCATGTGCTAACCAAACTGCCGCCATATTATTCATACCTTTTAGTGTATGTCCATCTGCACTTAAATATGTACCACCATCAGCTCCTAGAACTAATACAATAGCTCCAAACCCCATAATAAATGTAAGGATATAGAAATATCCAATTAAACCAGTTGCAACAAATACAGATTTTCTAGCCTCTTTTGCATCTGATACTGTAAAAAATCTCATAAGAATATGAGGAAGTCCTGCTGTTCCAAACATTAAAGCAATTCCTAGTGAAATAGCTGAAATAGGATCAGATACAAGACCACCTGGACTCATAATAGCTTCACCTTTAGAATGAATTTCTGTAGCAGTTCTAAATAATTCCTCAAAAGAGAATCCAAATTGTGCCATAACCATAATAGACATAAAAGTAGTACCTAATAATAGTAGTATTGCTTTAATAATTTGTACCCAAGTAGTTGCTAGCATCCCACCAAATACAACATATCCAATCATTAAAATACCAACAAGAACAACAGCAAATTCATAATCTAAACCAAATAAAATCTCTATTAATTTACCAGCACCAACCATTTGAGCTATAAGATATAAAATAACTACAGATATCGATCCAAGTGCTGCTAAAATTCTAACTGGTTTTTGTTTTAGCCTATATGATGTAACATCAGCAAATGTATATTTACCAAGATTTCTAAGTTGTTCTGAGATCATAAATAAAATTATAGGCCAACCAACTAAAAATCCAATAGAAAATATAAGTCCATCATAACCATTTAGATATACA
>JAMOPZ010000087.1 GCA_027064245.1 Campylobacterales bacterium | reverse complement strand
AAATTCTACACCTTTTCCAAAATCATTTTTTATCTCTAAAACACCATTTAATTTTGTTAATTCATCTAATACTGAAGCTAATCCAACACCTCTACCTGATATATCTGTAACAACATCATTTGTGCTAAATGCATCATTAAAGATGATTAACAACACTTCATCTTGAGCTAACTTATCAACCTCTTCTTGCGTATAAATACCTTTTTGTACTGCTAAATTTTTAATTTTTTGTTCATCTATACCTGCACCATCATCACCTATAGATATAATAATATTATTTTTATCATCTTTTATAACACATTTTATAGTACCGTACTCTTCTTTCTCTTTTTCATATCTATCTTCAAGTGCTTCTATACCATGATCTACACTATTTCTAAAAAGATGTACTAAAGAGTTGATAAATGGTTTATATCTATTAGATACATACACCTCATCACACTCTATCTCCAATGGATTTACATATTTATCAAGCTTTAATGCTAACTGTTCTACTAATTTTTCATATGGTTTCATCAAAATACATAATGAACTATTTTGCAATTTTAATAGATCTTTTCCTAATTCTACTAAATTCTTAGTATTTTTAGTATCTAAATATGATATTACTCTATTATATAAGTCATTTATCTTCTGTTTATCTATACATAAACGATTTGACTGTTTGAAAAAATCTTCACCTAAAATATCAATAAGAATTTGCATATCCTTATCAAACCACTCTTGCATAATCTTTTGAGTTGTATTGATAATTGCTTCATCTATGATATTTTCTTTTAAACTATTATCTATTAAAGATTCAAAATCATGCAGTTTTTTTACTATATGCACCATCTCTTTTTGAGCAAAAAGACCTTTATAGGTATGTATCTCTTTTCTTAAATCAGATAATTTATCCAATGATTTAAAATCTTCAATCTTAGATATAAGTATTTCATAATCCTCTTTAACAGATATAAACTGATCAAAAAGAGTTACAGTTTCTACTACCATTTTTAATACTTGTTGTTCATCTTTTATCTTTTGTGCTAACTCTTTTTTTGCTGTTATATCAGTAAGAATAAGCATAAAACTATTTTCATCTAAAATTTTATATTCAAGTTCTATATACATATTATTTATAAAAAATTCATTTTGTAACAATGATATTAAAATCTCTTGACGAAAATCATCTGCTTCTAAAATATCTTGTAATGTTGTAGCTAAAAATAATGCAGCTGATTGATCATTAGGATACAATAAATTAGTAATATTTTGATCTTCCACCTCTTTGTCAAAAATTCTTACAACCTCTTTTGAGTATTGTGATCCTATTTTCATATCTTTATCAAAATATAAAAATCCCTGCCCAGCATTATTAAGCAATATAGAGATCTGCTTATGACTCTCCTCAACCTTTTTTTTTGATTTTAACATCTCTAATTGTTGATTATCACTTTGTTTCAAGATTCTATCAAATCTACTATGTAATTTTGAAAAAGATCTTAATAATTTTGGCAATGCAGCTACAATTGCTTCTTGATTATTTTCTTCTAAATATGTATAAAATACAGCTGTATCATCATCTCTTCTTGCCATTTTTATTCTTCTTCATTTGCTTCATCTATCATAGCTGATATCTCTTCATAAAGTTCTGCACACTCTTGCTTATCCAACTCTCTATTATCAATCTCTTTTAAAATTATAGCAAACTCTTCTCTCATCTCGTGCATCTGCTGTATCTCTAATCTTTGCTCATCTGTAGTATGTTTGTTTTGTGCTATATCTTGAAAAATATCATCTAAATGATCTTCAATATCTGGTAATACCACTCTTTGTATAAGCTCTTTTAGTTTTAAATCACATTTTTTCATATATTTTATCCTTTTTTATAATGAAACACTTACTTTACAATCTTTTATAATATCTGGTTTAGTAATTTTAATTTTTAATTTTTTTATATTAAAATTAGTTTTTAGTAACTGACTAACTCCTAAAAGTGCATCTTCTATAAGATAATATTTCTCTTTTTTTATATTTTTTTTTACTAACTCTATAACTTTTGAATAATCTATAAAATAAGTACTCTTTTTATTGTAAATATATTTAAACGATATATCTACAATAATTTGTTGTCTTTTTTTTCTCTCAAATGGAAGTATCCCTATAATGGTTTTAAAAGTTAAATTATTAATATTTACTTTCACTATACAACTTTACTTTCATTACCTTTAATAAGTCTTATAATATTTGGAATATGTTTATAAACAATAATAAATGCTATAAAATACATAGGGGCATTTGATCCTATATTTAAACCATTATTTAGAACTATAGCTCCAAATACAACACCTACTAAACCTAATAAAGATGATAAAGATGATATCTTTAAAACTTTTGCACAAAATCCCCATATAATAGCCCCAATAATTGTAGGTATAGGAATAAGTATTAAAAATACACCCAAAGCAGTAGCAACACCTTTACCACCCTCAAAATTTAAATATATACTATAGCAATGCCCTAGTACACTTAAAACAGCTATTGCCCAAAGTGTTTCACTACTCATACTAAAACTCATAGCTATGATTATTACTACAGCACCTTTTAGAGCATCTAATATAACAGTTGCTAACCCTAATTTTTTAGCTAAAGCTGGATCTGTTTGTTTTACAACTCTTAATACATTTGTAGCACCTATACTTTTACTACCACTTTGTTTTATATCTACATTTGCAAACTGTTTTGCTAAAAGTAAACCAAAAGGGATAGACCCTACTAAATATGCTACTATATAAAATAAAATATTTGAATTTGTAAAAAAATCCATATCAATCCTTAAAATAATTTTTTTGTATTATATCTAAACTACTCTTATTCCATTTTAAAATATATCTGGAATATCTACATTGGTCTCAATCTCTACATCTGCTACAGATTCAAAAGTAGTAACAACAGGAGCTGCACCAAAAGGCTCCTCCTTATCCATAAACTTTGTTAGCTCTTTATGAAAATCTAGTTTTATTGTTCCTGTTGCTCCATTTCTTTGTTTTCCTATTATGATCTCTGCTTCTTCAATAGGTCTATTTACAAAGGCACTTTTATAAGGTGGAGTATCACCTCTATCTAAAGAGTCTTTCTCTTTTCTTTTTTCATCTCTTTCTTTATAGATATCATCCCTATATATAAACATTATAATATCAGCATCTTGCTCAATAGCCCCTGATTCTCTAATATCACTAAGCATTGGTCTTTTATCTGGACGATTTTCAAGTCCCCTATTTAGCTGAGATAGTGCAATAATAGGTATTTGCATCTCTCTTGCTAGTAGTTTTAACCCCCTACTTATCTCATCTACAGTTAATCTTCTATCTGAT
>JAMOPZ010000086.1 GCA_027064245.1 Campylobacterales bacterium | reverse complement strand
TTTCTGCTCATTATAATATCTCCAATTAATCTTGTATTAGTTTACCATTTAGGAATATAAATATTTTTGAAATTGATTATTTTTCTTGGGGACATTATAATATTACAACTCAAGATGTACATTTTACTTCAATTTATAATAAAAATTATTTATATTTTTAGTAATTTTTTTGAATTTCTTGGACTTTTTTTTATAGCTTATAATATTATAAAAATTCAAAAAGAATTTTCTCAGGATGTATGTTTAAAATATTTATCTTATTTATTCAATAAATATACCACTTAGCTCCTCCTCAAAAACAACCTCTTTTTCAATAAGTAACTGAGTTAATTTTTCAATTTTCTCCCAATGAGTATTGACTAAAATCTCAGCACTATTTTTCCCATCATCTATCCATCTATGAAGTGCTTCATTAATTTTTTCAATATAGTGTTCATTATTGATTTTCGATATCTCTTCAATATTTATATAACCTAATTCATCATCCATTCCATACTTAGTTATAGCTAAGTAAGCATAGTAAGTTGATTGTCTTAAATCACTTGAAGCACCGGTATCCATTCCATCTGCTTTACCATATTTTTTTATTTGAGAGAGTCGCCCAGCAAAAGCGATAATAATTTTATTTTGTATATCTTCAATAGTTAGATTTGAAATATTATCTTCATTATTATACGAAACAAATCCAAGTGTATCTTCTCTTGGTATAACGGTTACTTGTTCTATCTTTATATGTGGCATTAAAACTTTATGTAAGATTGCATGACCAGCTTCATGTATGGCTGTTGATTCTAAGATAGACTCTAGGTTCTTATGTTGAATTTTCTCACCATATTTTATAATGTTTATTTGCTCAACTAGTATATCTTGTGTTATAGCATCCAAATTTTTTCTTATACAGTATATAGAAGCTTCTTTTCCTATAAGCTCTAACTGAGCACCAGTCATCCCAGTAGTATACATCAACAACATATCCATATCAAATTTACCATCAATAGGTTTAGTATCGATTATATTTTGTAGAAAATATCTTCTAGCCTCTTTATCTAATGAATTTATTTGTATATGAAGCTCTATTCTTCCTGGTCTTAGTATTGCTTTATCAATTTTATCTTTATAGTTAGTGGCAGCTATAACAAAAATACTTTCATCTATATTTGATGAAAATCCATCAAGCTCTGATATAAATTGATTGATATATATTTCTCTATTGGAATTGTCACTTCTAGTACCTAAAGCATCTATCTCATCTATAAATACTATAGAAGGAGCATACTCCTTAGCTTTTTTAAATACAGATTTTATCTTTGATAAATTCAATAAATCGCTACCAGTAACCGCGATAAATGGTAGGTTTGCTTCATGCGCAAATGCTTTTGCTAAAAGAGTTTTACCTGTTCCAGAAGGGCCGTACAAAAGCATACCTTTAGGTGAGTCAATTTTAAAATTTTCTAAGTACTTTGGATATTTTAAAAACTTTATAGTTTCTTCTAGTCTCATTTTTGCCATTTTATGTCCAGCAATATCTTCGAAAGATATATCTGGTATATCAAAAACTAATCCATCCTCTCCAAAGTCTTTAATTTTTACAATTCGAGATAAAGAACAATCCTTAATGTTAGATGTAACAACACCATCTTTATATGAAAATTCTTGATTAAGATCCAAAGTAGAATTTTTTCTAAATAGCTCATTCACTAGCTTGTCATTATTTATGTGTATATCTATATGTTCTAGTAAGTACTCTTTAACTTTTTTAGATATTGATACTCTCACTTCAGAAAACTCTGGCATACTATCACCAAAGGTCATAAAATAATCTGTTACTCTGTCAAAGAAGTTAATACCTATCTTACTTTTTACTCTTCTTGCATCTAGTTCTGGTGCTAAAAGTAAAATCTGTGTCTTTAAAAATATTTTATAGTCTGATGATATATTGAAAACAATATCAAATTTTTTACAGAATGCTTCTTTATATTGATTAAATGCTTTATCTGCAATAGCTTCAAATGCTTGATATGTAAGGTTGTTAAAAAGAACTATATGTGCTTGAGATAATCTAGAAATTAGCTCTGGTACAATAGCAGGTTTACTACCTTCATCATCTTCATCATTCTTTTTTTCTCTTTTAAGCGTATCTATTATCATAGATTCTGCTTGCGTGTGATTTTGTTTAAGAAGACTAATAAATTTACTATCCGAGTATAATTCTTTACCAAGGTTTGATGTTATGATGAAAATAGTTTGTTTAAAATCTATAATATCATCTATTTCTGTTTCAGGACATTTAAGTGGTTTACCTTTTTCATCAGGTGAACCCCAAGGTTTATTACCTTCACACCAACCACAAGAATCTTGTAAAAAACCACCTTCAAAAATTGTTAATAAGTTTGTTTGTACAGTATTGTTTGCTTTTTCAAATTCATCCAAAATAATTATTGATTTTGGATTCTCTCTTACAAAAGATGTTAAAGAACCGGGTTTTGCGTTACCCCAAAATCTAGCAGTTCCATAGAGATAACCACCACTTTCATTGTGAGTGTATTGAGTCATATCAAATTTTTTAATTTTATAGCCTGAAAGATACTCACTTAAAAGTTCTGCTAAATATGTTTTACCGGTGGCAGGTGGTCCTAAGAAGAGATAAGTATTTTTAGGGCTATTTGTATTTGCTAAAATATTATTTTTAATGCTATCACTTATAGACTCTATGGCTTGGTCTTGCCCATATAACTTAGAAGATAAAGTTTTTTTAATTTCTATAGCAGTTTTTAAAAGGTTAAACCCTTCGTTTATATCAGGTTTATTGTTTGATAAAAAAGAGTTTATAGCGTCATCATCAATATCCTCATAATTTAATATATCTTCTACAATGATAGGTTGCTTGTAAAATCTAGTAAAATTATCTTTGGTCAATCCTTTTTGTTCTAACATCGCAAAAAACTTTAAGGCATCATATGAAAGCATATCTTTTAAATTAATTTTTAGATTTTTACCTAATGTATTTGGCTGATCATAGACATATAAGTTTGGTTGAATATCTAAATACTCATAAATAAAGTTTTTCGCTTCTTCATTTAATATTTCTATATAGCTAAAGGTCATTTTTATGTGTTCTAAATCAATAGTTGTTTGATTTGATCGTACTGAGATGATTAGAGCTAAAGAAAGTATATTTGTCATTTTAAATTTCCATTATAATAATTTGAAGTATTATATCACATTACTAATACTCGATATGAGATGAAACAATGAGTATCACGGTAAATCAAAACTAAGAGCACTTTAAACTAAACACATCTAAAACGCCCCAAGCGAAAAGCTTGCGTGATTGAGTTTTATTTGTGATTTTATTGA
>JAMOPZ010000085.1 GCA_027064245.1 Campylobacterales bacterium | reverse complement strand
TGACAAAAGATCAAGAGCAAAAAATTCAAGAACATTATAATAATCCAAAAAATAATAAGGCTTTAGAGAATTATAATGCCAGAGGAAAAGGTAAAAATCCTGATAATTGGGGAGAAGTTGATATGTATCTTTTAATAGAAGATGATATAGTAAAAAATTTAGGATATGAGTTTAAAGGTTGTCCTACTATTGCATTTAGTGCTTCAGTTTTTACAGAAGAGTTAAAAAATGTACCATTAAAAGATGCTATATATACAACAGAACAAGAGTTAATTGAGATGGAATCTGATAAAAATAGTGATGATTGTATCAAAATGATATTAGTTGCATTCTTAGCAGCAGTTGATAACTATAATGATAGAAAAAATAATATAGTTAAAGAAGATTATAATACAAAAATGATAAAACTTACAGGAGAAATAAAATGACAAGAGAGCAAAAATTAGAAAAATTACAAAGTAAAAGACAAAAATGTATAGTTTATACTAGAGTTATGGGATATCATAGACCAGTTGAAAGTTTTAATATAGGAAAAATAGGTGAGCATAAACAAAGAAAACAATTTGTTGAATAAAAAAATAGTTTATGATCTAACATCTTTTTCACATCTTGATTATCCAAATCATCTATCTTGCATTGTTTGGATAGTAGGGTGTGGTTTTAGATGTGATTATTGCTATAACAGTGATATAGTATTTACAAAAAGTGGAAAATATAGTTTTAATGATATTTTATCATTTTTAGATACACGAATTAATCTTTTAGATGCTATTGTATTAAGTGGCGGGGAAGCTACGGGAGTTGATTTGATACCATTTTGTAAACAAGTTAAAAAAAAAGGTTTTAAGATAAAACTTGATACAAATGGAGTAAATTTTGAGCAGATAAAAAAGTTATTAGAGTTAAAATTACTTGATTATATAGCACTTGATTATAAAGCTCCAAAATATAAATTTACTAATATCACACACTCTAGTTTATTAAAATTTGATCAGTTTGAACAAACACTAATATATTTAATTAATAATAATTTTGATTTTGAAGTTCGTACAACTGTACATAGTGATTTATTAAATGAAAATGATATTAATTTTATTATAAATTATTTATATAATAAAGAATATAAAGGGATATACTATTTACAAAATTATTTTGATAGCAATAATACGATAGGAAATATTTCAAAACAGCAATATCAATTAAATATCAATCAAATTAATACAGAGAAAATAAAAATTCAATATAGAAATTTTTAATAGATAATTTTAATTTTGTTTATAAAAAGTTACCTTAATATCTTAACATCTGCTGTCATTTTTAATGTTTCAAAATAATTTTGTAGATAAGATTGTTCTCTTTTTTTCATCATATTATTAAAGATATCTTTTTTTACCTCATCAAATGTTAGTGTTTTGATATCTTTTTTATCTTTTATAAAAAATATATTATAGTTTCCACCTTGAGAAAATATAGTACTAAATTCATGGCTTTTAGTATTGCTTATGATATATTTTATTTGAGGATTTAACTCTGTTTGTTTTAAAGTTAAATTTTGTGATATTATCCCTTGTGTATTAAACATAGGATTTTCTTTTAGTTGTTCTAGTATTCTTTTATCTTTACTAATATAAGCTATTACATCTATACTATTTGCTACTGTATATTGTTGTTTGTTATTTTTATAATATATTTTCATATCATTATCAGAAGCAATTTTGATATGACCTTGTGCTATTTTTTTTATAAGTTCCTGATGGATAAGTTGTTTTTTTATTTTACTTATAAATTGATCATAATCCTCTTTTTGACGAATAAGCATTTTAAAATCTAATAAACTCATATTATTTGCAGCTGATAGTTTTTCTATATAATTATCTATATCTAAAATTGTTATATCAATATTATATTTTTTTATCTCTTGAGCATATATAATATCATCTATTAGTTTTGATACAGCTTTTTCTTTAGATAGATTAGTTTTTAATATCTCTTGATCTATATCATATAGTGTGATTGGTTTATTGTTTACAATTAGTGCTATAGCATCAACTAAACTTGCTTGCATACCTACTACGAAAAAAATAAAAAATAAAGTTTTTTTAAACATATTCTACCTTGCTTGTTATATTTTGTGATTTTATCATAAATTTAATTAAAATAATAGTTTTTGTGCAAAGACTTTTGCTTCATTTGTGATTGTTTCACCACTTATCATTCTTGCTATCTCTTGAACTTTTTGTGTTTTATTTAGTAATGTAACTTTAGATATATTATTCTCTTTTAATACCATAAAATGTTGATCTGCTTTTGCACTAAGTTGTGGTTGATGTGATATTGCAAATATTTGATAATTTTTTGCTAGTTGAGTTAAAACTTTTGCTATACTTTGAGACTCTTTACCACTTAAATTTGCATCTATTTCATCCAAAAAAAGTACACCTTTTGTATCTATTTCATAAAAACTTCTTGCTGTTAAAAGTGCTAAACGAAGTCTATTGAACTCTCCACTACTTATATGTGATAGATTGGTATTATTTAGTTCAAACTCTACCTCATCTATACCTGTATTATCCAACAGTTTTTGTTTTAGTGATATTTTAAGATCACTTAGATATAAATCATTTAGATATTCATCTATTTTATTTTTAAATATATTTAAAGTTTTTTCTCTTATATTTGATAATTGTTTAGCCTCTTCTAATAAAATATTATATAATTTTGTTTTATTTTTTTCTAATATAGCTTTTTCAAATGATATATTGTCGTACGATTCTAACTCTTTCTTTTTTTCATCTTTGTATCTTATAGCTTCCTCTATCGTACCAAATCTTTTTATTAAAGATGATAGTTTTTCTATTCTATCTAGTACATCTCCCATATCTACATGCTCCATAGAGGATAATTGATCATAAAAATTTTCAAATATACTATTTACCTCATTTATAGCATCATCAAAAAAAGTACTATCTTTATCTAGTAGTTCTAAGGCTTGTGATATTTTATGAGTATTATTTATAAAATAAGAGGCATCATCTAAAATATTTTTTAATTTATCTTTTTTTGAAAAATTAGATTTAAGTTGTTTTAATTCATCATATTCATCCTCTTTTGGATCTATTTTTTCTATTTTTTGAATCTCAAATTTTGTATATTCTATTAAGTTATCTAGATTTTGCTCATCTTTTTGAATTTTTAAAAGTTTTTTTGATATCTCTTTGTACTCTTTATAGTTTGTATCAAATGAGTTTTTTATTTTTTTATACTCTTTATTTTTTTTATAACTTAAAAAATCTAAAAAATCTATGATTTTATCACTATTAAAATCACTTGTATCTTTAAGATGTAAGTATTTAAAAAAAGATGA
>JAMOPZ010000084.1 GCA_027064245.1 Campylobacterales bacterium | reverse complement strand
GGATAAAATGTATAATCAAGAGTATCTTAGGATATTTTGATTATGGATTTTACATAATCCATAAAATAAGATTATTGGGATAATGATGAGTGAAATTAGCTATAAACAAATAGAACAGTTGTTCGGAAATTTTAAAAAAGATATAAATTTACGGTTTGACAATATAGATAAACGACTGGAAAAACAAGATGAAAAAATAGACCTATTGGGTGATAAAGTAGAAGCTTTAGACAATAGAGTAGAAGCCTTAGACAATAGAGTAGAAACCTTAGCTGTTGAAGTCAAAAGTATGAAAGATGATATAAAGGGCATGAAAGATGATATGAAAAAAATGAATGACGATATATCTTCAAACTACACTGACTTAGAAAGCAAAATCAAAGTTTTAAAAGAAGATATAGTTTTTACTAAGGCAAATAACTCCGTTGATACACCATGGGAAAGTGAACTAGCTGGTCTTGGCATAGCAGCTGCAGGTGGTTTAGAGAAGTATTTATCTTCTACATCAGATACTTTTAACTAAAGTATCTAACTTGTTCTATATAGCATTATCAGTTTTCTTATTTTTACTTTTATTTACATTTTTTGACCATCTATTTTTGTTTACACTTGGGTGGTTGTCTCCGTTTTACTTCATATCTTTTTCATTTGTTTATTTTTATGTTGCAGAGTATATATATAGAGATATTTTGATAGATAACATAAAAAAAAGAATTTTAAACTTAGAGTATTTTAGTTTCAAAAGTAGATGTAGTTCAGATGAAGAGATAGAATCTTTTTTGCAAGATAATAATTCAAACTACTTTATGTTTTACTCATCTCAAAGTATAAAAAGAGATGATGGATTTAAAAAGATAGATATTAAAAAAGAGTTTGAAGAGAAAGAGAAAGAGATTTTTTTAGATTATGCTGAGAGGGTTTGGGTTACCTTGGCTTTTTCAAAGTTTAATCTTCAAAGTGTTAAAAACTCTTTTAGCTATCTGTCATACAACTTTTTAGCATTGTTTTTTATAATGTTGTTATATGTAATTTTTAGTTTTAAATTTATAGATTATTATTTTAAATGTGATTTATTTTCTAGTTATTTGGTATTTATCTATATATCTATGTATGCTTTTATATTTTTATATACAAACAAGATAGTACATTTTGCAAAAGATACAATGATATTGCAACCTAAGGTTTTTAAAGAAGCTCAATTAAAACTAAGAGATATTGATATAAAAGTTTTTGCTAAAAATTCAAAATATGATACTGTAAAAAAGATAGAGATTTATGCTATAGCTATAGCATTAGCTAAGTATCTTGAAATGTCAAAAGAAAATATAGTCAATAAATACATAGATTTTGTTACTGCTGTGTTTCTTGTATCTTTTTTAACAACTGTTTTTTTTAGATTACCACAATAAAAGTTAAAGGGTCTATATGAATTTACATGAAGAAAATAAAGCTTTAAATATGGTCTTTGAAAATATGAAAATATATTCTAAAGATAAAAGTAAAATACTACTCTATGAAGCTTACCATTTAGAAAGATTTATAAAGTGCATAAAAAAGAAAAAAAGAAAAAAGAATCTTTTACAATATGAATATGACAATATATCATCTTACCTAACCACATTGTTGAGTAATATAAATAAGGTTATAAATGATATTTCACATTTAACAGTTGATTCTCAACTAAAGTATTTTTTTGAACTTTTGGTTATTAAAAATAAGATTCAAGTTTTAGCTATACAATTTGATGATATCATAAATGCTTTTGAAACTATAAATAGTTCTGAAAATTATTATAATCGAAGAAGATATGAAAACCAAAACTTGCATCTATATTACAACAAACATCTAGGCGATAATTATAAACTAATGTGTAAATATTTTAATATAAAAGAGGTAGAAAACACTAGATTTCATGTGACAAAAACACATTTTCAAGATTTTGTTAAACAGATACCAAATACAGATAACCAATATAGATATATAGCTATGAATTTTTGGTTTTTTGAAAGACCTTTAGCCGCTTCTATACTCGACCATGAACTAGCTCATCTTGTTTATATGGATAAAGATAATAACAGTAATAAAAAAATAACCAATAACAAAGAGATAAAAAAAATTATAGAAAATATAAATGAGTCTATAATACTATCTAAAACAAAAAATGTATCTAGAAAATTTATATCAGAGTTGTATCAGGAGATACAGTGTGATTTGGCTGCTTATAACATAAATGGTATAAGTTACTTTTATGCTTTATTTTTTACTAATCCTTTTGACAATATTTTAAACTTTTTTGTAGATGATTTAGAGGAGTTATCCATAAAAAATGAAGAGTTTGTAAATATAATCAATAATAAAGATTTTAAATGTAAAAAATGGATAAAAAAACCTATAAATATAAATCTATTTGTAAGATTTAAAATAATGATGGAACTAATAGAAAAAGATTCAGATTATGATAGCAAGAAAGATATTTATAAACTATATGTAGGTATAAAAAGACTTATAGATATACTTTACTATAACGATAAAGATGAACAAAAAAGAGAACAAAAGATAGAAACTATATACTCCTATCTAAAGACTAAAGATATTGATGTTTTTAGAACATACCAAGAGGTAAATAAGTATAGTTACTTTATATTTAATCTTTTTAAATCTAATTTTATAGATACTAACAAAGAGTTTAGATTTAAACTAAATATATACAATAAGATAGAAGATGTTAAAACATTGGTCAAATGGGTAGGTAAAGATAATATAGAAACAAAAATAAACAACATACTTTGGGAACAAAGGGTTAAGTATCTATTTAAAAACTCTGATGATTATAAACATAGTGGTAGAATAAGTAGGTATTTTTCTATGAATAATATGTATGGAATTCAACCATTGACTAAAATAGATAGTTGTATCTATGAACTTGTTACATTTAAAAATATTAAGGCTAATGATCTAATATGTGATAATGATTTTATAATCTTAAGTGTTGAAGGAGATTCTATAAAGGCATTGTTTAAAGGTGGTGCTTTTGAACTTGATGAAAAGCTAATAAAGTTAAGTAAAAAAGTTTTCTTTACAACTGTTCGGATACCTTTGTTTAGGTTAGATAATAATGAAAATACATATATGTTTGTTAATGAAGTTATAATCTACGATGATGAACATAAAGAATTTGTAGAGACTATGATAGCTAAAAAAATACCTATATTTAAGTCTATGGGAAGTTGTGATTATGTTGTACTTACAAAACATGAATTTTCATTATCTACGATTGTGCAAAATTTGAAAAATAAAAATATAGAGATTAAAAATGTATAAAGAAAACCTAATCAAACACCTAAAAGAAGCAGATGAGTGTATAAAACAAAATAA
>JAMOPZ010000083.1 GCA_027064245.1 Campylobacterales bacterium | reverse complement strand
CTGTTTTATACCTATATCTTGTTCTTCAGAAGCTGCACTTATCTCCTCTATTAAAGTGGTGGTTGTTTGAGTACTAGGAACCATCTCATTTATAAGATCTCCAGCTTTTCTACTCTCTTTTACACTAATTTGAGATATTTCACCAATTTCAGCTGCTACATTTTGTGATCGTTCAGCTAGTTTTCGTACCTCAACAGCAACTACAGCAAACCCTTTTCCATGTTCTCCTGCTCTTGCTGCTTCAATAGCTGCATTTAATGCTAAAAGATTTGTTTGATATGCTATATCCTCAATTTGTTCTATTTTTTGAGCAACTTCTTCCATAAGGTCTGCTGTTTTATGAACAGCTACTCCACCTTCTACAGCTATAGCAGATGCTTTTTGTGCCATTTCTGTTGTATGTTTTGCATTGTTTGTGCTTAGATTTATATTTCCTGCTATCTCTTCTACTGCAACTGCAGTTTCTTCTAGTGCATCTGCTTGTTGTAATGAGGCATCTGAGATCTCTTGTGCTGTTTTTGTTACATTATTTACCATATCTGTTACTTCATAAGAGATTTTGCTTGTGCTTGAGATTACATTATCAAGTTTTTCTAGTGTTTTATTTATAGAGTTTTTAAATACTAGATATTCTCCACTATAATTTTTATCAATTCTAACAGTAAGATCACCATTTTCAACTTTATTCATAGTATAGTTTATATTTGATAAAGCATCTTTAAAAGCACTTACAACTTCATTTAACCCATAAGCAATACTTTTCATATCACCTTTATATAAGCTTACATCTAAAGAGTCATTAAAATTACCTCTTAGTACATTATGTACAGTATTATTTATACCATCTAGTATAGATGATAATGCATGGCTTAGTTCATTTGTAGCCTCTTTTAGTCTATTGAATTCACCATTTACATTTTTATCATATATAGCATTAAAATTTCCATTTGCAAGATCTGTATATACTTTGCTCATATCTGTAAAAGTTATATTTAGATTTTGTGCTAAATTATTTAATAGATCTTTTAATTCAAGTAGAGAATTATTATGCGGCTTTGATGTTAAGTGTGTATCAAAATGCCCATCTTGAAGATTTTGTGTGAATTGTTTGGTTTCTTCTATAAATATATTATCTTGTTTTAAACCATCATTAATATTTTGCATATATTGGTTATACATATGAGATATTTCAGCTATCTCATCTGTTGAAGTTATAGTTATTTTGATATCTGTTGCATCTTTATGTTTTAGAAGATGTATAAAACTATCTTTTAATTCATTTATAGGTTTTGTAATTTTACTTAATATATAAAATATAATTGCCAAAGTTAACCATCCAAATAATGTACTAAGGGTAAAATTTGTTATAGCAATATTATCAATTTTTTCATCTATTTTCTTTAAAGAAAATGTAAGATCAATTATTCCTATAATATCACCTTTTTTTTGATTTGTATGACATTGTAAACATTCAGCTGTTGCTATCATAGGCTTTGTCATTCTTAAGGTATGATCAGCAGCTGTTTTTTTTTCTTGAGTTATGAGTTTTTTTGTTTTGAAAACTTGTAAAATAGTTTTATCTGTAGAATAAGGTGATTTATCATTAAAAAGTTTTAATAAAGCTTTACTTTTTGCTACAGTTAGTTTTTTGACCCCTTCTATATGTTTTGTTTGATACTCTACATTTTTTATAAGACCTTTATCTCCTGTTATCATAGCAGTTTTAAGTGCAACAAAGATGGAATCGTGCATCATATTTACATTTTTTTTAGAGGTATCTAAAAAATCTTTTTGAATATTTGTAATATTTACATAAATTGTTACTAAACTACTAGCTGTAATTAATACAAAGATAGACACAAGAACTTTATATATAATTTTACTTTTTATTATTTTAAACATTATTTTTCCTTTGTTTTATTATATCATTTAGTAGATAAAATTACTTTGATATTATATTTTTATTTGCATATTGTAATAACATAGGGATATCTAATATAGGAGATACCTTCCCGTCACCTAAAATTGTAGCACCACCTATACCTTTTAGATTTTGGAAAATTTTACCAATAGGTTTAATTACAGTTTGAAACTCCCCTAGAAGTTCATCTACAATTAATCCAATTTTAAGTATTCCAAAATTTACAACTACAATATTCTCTTTGTGTTCTTTCCTTGCATTTTTATCATATCCAAAAAAATCTCTTAAATCTAAAAGTGGCAATACATGATCTCTTAAATTGATAAAATTATTCTCTTTGGCAAATTGTTTATATTCAGGAGTTAATTCAATACACTCTAAAAGCATTTCAAGTGGAATAATATAAAAATCATTTGATATTTTTATCATAAATCCATCAATAATAGCCAAGGTAAGAGGTAATTGAATAGTTACACTCATACCTACATCTTGTTGACTTTGTATATTGATAGTTCCTCTTAACTCCTCTATATTTCTTTTAACTACATCCATACCAACACCACGGCCAGATATATTTGATACCTCTTGTGCTGTAGAAAAGCCAGGTTGCATAATAAGA
>JAMOPZ010000082.1 GCA_027064245.1 Campylobacterales bacterium | reverse complement strand
TAATAAGAGGTATTCTTCCCCCTGCTCTCATCTCATCTGTAATTGTATTTGGAGTTAATGTAAATTCACTTACAACTTTTCCATCTTTTTCAATAACACCATCATAAGGTTTAATTATAATAATATCTCCAGTTTCAAGACTATTTACATCTGCTTCAAGAGGTAAACACCCACTATCTTCTGCAGTATTAAAGAAAATTGGTGCAATAATATTTCCTATTACAACTCCACCTGTTCTTTTATTTGGGATACCTGGAATATCATTTCCTATATGCCATTGTACTGAGTTGATTCCAGATTTTCTACTAGATCCCGTTCCTACTACATCTCCAACATATGCTAAAGGATGACCTTTTTCTTTAAGTTTTGCCATAGTATTTAAAGGATCTTCCATTCTAGCTCCAAGCATTGAATTTGCATGAAGTGGAATATCTGCTCTTGTAAATGCTTCACTAGCTGGACTTAGATCATCTGTATTTGTCTCACCTGGAACTTTATATACTGTAACTGTCATCTCTTTAGGCAATTCTGGTTTAGAGGTAAACCACTCACCAGCTGCCCAAGATTCTATAACCTCTTTTGCAAAAGAGTTACCCTCGTCCATTAGATCTTTTACATCATTAAATGCATCATAAACTAAAATAGTCTTTTTTAGCTCATCAGCAGCAGCTTGAGCTACTTCTACATGATTGTTTTTAAGAGCTTCTACTAGTGGTCCTACATTGAACCCACCTAGCATCATCCCTAAAATTTTAATAGCATCTACTTTTGTAAGAGCTTTACAGTGTGCATCACCTACAACTATTGCATTTAAAAATGCTGCTTTTACATAAGCTGCATCATCAACACCAGCTGGAACTCTATTTTTAAGAAGATCTAAAAGATACTCCTCTTCAATGATCTCATCTGCTTTTAATAACTCTACAAGTTGAGCAACTTGCTGTGTATTTAGTGCTAATGGAGGCACTCCTAATTTAGCACGCTCTTGTGTATGTGCTTTATATTCTTGAATTAAACTCATAAATATTATCCTTTTATATAATTTTTCAAGGATATTTTAGCAAAAAATAACCACTTGAACTTTTAAGTGTTACAAATAGTTATGATAGTTTTTTTATTGTGTATAGAATAGTTACAATTAAAAGATTTTATTGTAAACAAAAGATAATTAAAAAAATTAATTAGTGCTTTTAAACAAAGTCCGAAATAGCACTAAATAATTCATTTACATTTAAAGGTTTTTGAACATATCGATAAATTCCCACCTCATCAGCTCTTAAGAAGTACTCATATTCTCCATGTGCAGTTGTAAGAATACATGGCATATTAGGATCTATTTTTTTAATCTCACCAGACATATCAATTCCATCCATTTTAGGCATTTTAATATCTGTAATAACAAAATCTATCTCATCTTTATGTGCTTTAAATGTCTCTAAACCCTCTACTCCATTTGAAGCAGTTATAACACTATTAAAAACTTTTTTTAAAATTTTACTAAAAGATGCCATTATAGCTTCATCATCTTCAACATATAAAATATTTATTTTTTTTAACTTCTCAACATCCATATTTTTTACCTTTTAAATAATTAAAAAAAAGCCAAGTAGAAAACTACTTGGCTTTTTAAGTTATCAGTATATGATTATCCTAAAAATGGATTAGCATAAAGTGCAATTAATGCAATAACAAGTGTATAGATAACTTGTGCTTCAATCATCGCTAATGCAATGAACATTGTAGTCATAAGTTTTCCACCCATACCTGGGTTTCTAGCAGTTCCAGCAATAGTAGCAGCAGCAGTATGACCCATACCAACAGCACCACCAAGAGCTGCAATACCAAGACCAACACCAGCAGCTAGTACAGAATATGCTTGAATCATAGATTCACCTTCACCAGCAAATGCAAAAGAAGCAAATGCAACCATTAAGAATAAAATTTTTTTCATTCGAAATCCTTTTTTTTAAAAAATATTATTTCAAAAGTGAGTTCGGCTTGCGTAAACAGAAAAATCTGCCAATGACAACATAAATGCTACCATTTCCCTACTTAACACTCTTAAGTGAGAGAATTATAGCTTAAAAAAGATTAAAGATTTATTAGATAAGTTTAAATGCCTCTTCCAAATCTAAACTACCCTCATAAAATGCTTTTCCTACTATAACTCCAGATATATGACCATTTGCTTTACAAGCTTTAATATCTTCTATATCTTTTACCCCTCCACTTGCTATTGTATCAATACCACTTGCATTAGCTATAGACTCCGTAAACTCTACATTTACTCCACATAACATACCATCTTTACTAATATCAGTACAAATAATAGCCTCTACTCCAGCAGAGGCAAACTCTTTTGCTAAATCTACAGCTTTCATAGAGCTAACTTCTGCCCAACCCTCAACTGCTACCATACCATCTTTTGCATCAATTCCAACTGCTATTGGATAAAGTGCAGCCATATCTTTTACAAATTGTGGATCTTTTACAGCAATAGATCCTAAAATAAGCCTATTAACTCCAAGATCTAAATACATCTTAATAGTATCTTCATCTCTTATACCACCACCTAATTCTATCTTTAAATTACAATTCTCTCTTATTTTTTTAATCTGTTCAAGATTTGCTGGAGAGCCTTTAAAAGCACCATTTAGATCTACTATATGCAACCATTTAGAACCTAACTCTTCAAATCTTTTAGCTACCATCCATGGTTCATCACTATATATTTTGGCACTTTGCATTAAACCTTTACTTAATCTTACTGCTTTTCCATCTTTTAAATCTATTGCTGGTAATATATCCATTATTTTAACTCCATAAAATTTTTTAGTATTTTTAGTCCATTTTCATGTGACTTCTCAGGGTGAGGTTGAAAACCATAAATATTATCTTTTTTTACTGCACTTGTAAAATCATATCCATAGTGTGTTTTACCTATAATATATTTTTCATCAGTAACTACATGAAAAGAGTGTACAAAATATAAATATGGATCTTTTAATTGATCAAATATTTTATCATCTGTATTTAATATTTTATTCCAACCCATATGTGGAACTTTGTGTTCATCCATATCCATTTTATCTTTATCAAAAGGTACAACCTCTCCTGGAATCAGTCCTAAACCCTTTGATAATCCAAACTCACAACTACTATCAAACAATAGTTGCATACCTAAACATATACCTATCATATATTTTCCACTTTTAGCAAACTGCTCAACTGCTTCTTGCATAGAACTATTTTTTAAGTGTTCCATAGCATCACCATAAGCTCCAACTCCTGGAAGTATAATTTTATCATAATTTTTTAATTCATTAGGATCTTTTACTATAGTAGCTTTTGCATCAAGTATCTTACAAGCATTATAAACACTTGCTAAAT
>JAMOPZ010000081.1 GCA_027064245.1 Campylobacterales bacterium | reverse complement strand
TTAAATTTTGGGATTTAGAATTTTTATACTATTTTTTTTGATATTACTATCATATAAAGCTCTCTTTGAGGCTCTACAAGATTTAATTTACCTTTATAAGAAGTAAGTGAGATTGAATTTATACTATATTCTATATTATATTTATTTAATATAGTTATCATAAGGCTTAAATGAGTTAAAGTTATGGCATTTATAAGGATTATTCCATCTTGTTCTAATCTATCGTATAAGTATGGTATTTTTTCTATCACTTTGACTCCACCACCACCTAGAAAAATTTTATTTGGATTACTTTTTATAGTATCAAATATATCTTGTGCTTCACCTTCAAAAAGTGTGCAATCTATAACTTTATGCTTTGTAAGATTTGTTTTAATTATATCTATTCTATTAAGTTGTTTTTCAAAAAATATAGTTTTAGTTCTATATCTTTTATATGCTTGTATTCCACAGCTTCCACTACCTGCTCCTACATCCCATAATATCTCATTTGGTTTTAGATCAAGTGCTTGAAGAGACAGTTCTCTTTTATATTTTTTAGTTATCATGCCTCTTTCTTTTTCAAACTCATCATCACAACTTATAATATTTGGTTCAGTATATAATTTTTTTATAAGCAAAATATATGAGTAAGATAAATTAAATTTTTTTGATAAATTATATATATCAACTTTTTCTATAAGCTCATCTTTATATCCTAATTTATACCCTATAGTTATATCTATATCATCTTTTTTTAAATATTTTATAACCTCTTTTAATATATCTATTGTATATTTATCACAAAGTATTAAAGTGTATTGATTTGTTAAAAATTTTGTTTTATCTATGTTTATTCTTCCATGAAGAGATATACTATTTACTTTTGTTTCATCTATAAATAACTTTGTTAAAAGATAGTCTTTGCAAGATGTGTTGTTTATAATTTTTACTTGATCTTTTGGTAATTTTGAAGCTATTATTGTACCTGCACTAAAAAAAAGTGGACTTCCTGTTACAATATATACTATATTTTGATTGTAGTTTTTTAAGATATACTCTTTTGCATCTTTAAAACCTAATTTTAAAATATTTTTTCCAACTTCTGTAAAATTTTTATCACAAACTATCTTATTAAAAGTTGTTAAATCTTCTTGAATATTTAGAAAGTTATATTCTCCTATTCCATTTCCAATAATTGTTACCATATAATTAATTTCACCTCTTGAAAAACCGCATTATTCCCTAAATCACTTTTCAATTGTGGAGTTAAACTATTTACTAGCTTATTTCCTGCATATAAAAGAATAGCTTTTTTATAGATATTTGGATCATTTTTTACTTTTATTTTTACAATGCCATAAGATGAAGATAGAACTACAATTTGTTCATCCTTATATCCTAAACTTGGATGAAGATAGGCATAATTATCATACTTAAACTGTGAATTTAAACTACTAATAGCTTTTGAAGTAAGCAAATAATATTCATCTTGCTTTAAACTTATCATATCAACTGGTTTTATATCTTGTTTTTTAAATTTTATTTTAGGTTTTTGATTTGCTATAGTTTTAAAACAATTAAAATATTCATCTTCATCTAAAAGTGGATCAAAACCAAATTTCTTTAACATATATTGTGTAAACTCATACTCACTTATAGCTTCTTTTGTTTCTTTGCATACATCGCAAAATTGCACTTCATCGTGTCCATAGCTTAGTCGAACATCTCTTTTTTCTAAAAAAGTTTTTGCTGAAATTATAATAGAAGCATATTTTGCAGTATCATTTAAAGTGGTTCCAAAAAATATTATATCAGTTTTTTTTAATGCTTTTTTTATAATACCACTAGAAGGAGCTGATACAACCGGATTTGCACCTTGGATAAACACAAGATCATAATCATCAAATTTTACAGTAGGATATGGTGTAGTTTTAGTTACTTTTGTATATATCTTACTATTATATGGGTAACCACTATTTGAAAGATACCAAACTCCACCTTTATCAAATACCCCAAGTTGATCTGCAAATTTTTCTATAGTATGAAATATTTGTGCACCTTGCTTATACTTTTGAGCTCCTAAGCCCATCATAAAAGCTATTTTTTTATTTTTTAATAGCGCTATAGTATCTTGTAATTGTTTTTTTGTAATATTTAATTTTTTACAATCTTTCTCTTGTATATTTTGATTAAGTAAAATTTTTTCTAAAAGTTTTACCAAAGCAAAATCACCTTTTGGTGGTATTTGTAAAAATATATTAGATTTTTTAGCTATTTGCGTAGCATAAGGATCTATTGTAATAAACTGCTTATCTTTTACAAGATCATAAATATGAGATGATGTTTTTGTAAAATTCCTACCCCAACATACTATTATCTCACACTCTTGAAGCTTAGAAATTGGTGGATTTACTACATCATCTCTTCCTAAGATAATCCCAGCTTCACCAGCTGCTTCACATAAGCTTCCAGTTGCAAAAGTAGCTCCAAGTTGCTCAAAAAGCTTTTTGGTAATATTTTGCATCACCCCCATATTTCCACTACCTTTGTAGTATAAAATATTTTGTTTTTTTTCAACTGCTTCTTTTAATCTATCATAAACTTTATTCAAAGTATTATTAACATTTTTATCTCTTAAATTATCTTCAGAAATTAAATACCCAAAAAGTTTACATAGATTTTTATTTGTAAGAAAATCATTATTTGGCTTACAAACTCCATCTATATAGTTTACTTTACAGGCATCAAAACAATCTAAAGGGCAAGCAGTTTGTTTCATATTATCCTAATAATCATCTTTTCTAACAGATTTTGAACTTTCAATAAGAGCTAATACCATAGCATAACTATTTGCTACAACTGCACCAATAGCTAAACCGATAGAAAGACCTACATTAGAAGTAAATGTATATACTAAAAATGCAGGTATAAGATGAAGATCTGCTACAAGTGAAGCTGCTAAAAGCTCAGCTGAAAGTAAATTTCTAATACCAATTTTTAAAATAGTAGATATTATATTAACACTAGCTGCTAAAAATAAAGCAACTGCAGTATCTTCATATAAAAACCCTGCCGTTGTAGTCAAACTCATCAAAGAGAAAAAAACATATATTACCTTACCCCAATCCATCATTAACCCCTTAATTGATATATGTTAAGTAGTGATCATATCTTTCATCTCTACCATATACTATATCAAAGTATGCCTCTTGAAGCATTTTTGTTATTTTACCTCTGCTTCCATTTCCAATAACTCTTGCGTCAAGAGAATTTATAGGGGTAACTTCAGCTGCAGTTCCTGTAAAAAAAGCTTCATCACATATATATATCTCATCACGAGTAATATTTCTATGCTCTATTTTTAGACCCTTATCTTTTGCTATTTCTAAAACAGTAGCTTGAGTAATAGAC
>JAMOPZ010000080.1 GCA_027064245.1 Campylobacterales bacterium | reverse complement strand
CAGGTTTTCCTCTGATTGAGCATAAAAGTTGGTTAAAACTTCAAGCAAAAATTCAAAGATTAATAAAAGGATAAATTATAATTTTAAGAATATTTTCAATCATATTTTCATTTGTTATTGTATATTTTTCTATAGCAATAGTAATAGGTGATATTAATACTGTAGGTAAAGTAGGACATTTAGTTTCTATATATTCGAAGCAATATTTAGGTTATTTAGCATTTGTCTATCTTCCTATACTTTTGATACCTTTATATAAAATTAATTTTTCATCTATTAATGATGTTGGTTTTAAGTTTGTATCTTATACTTTTTTATTTTTAACTTTATTAGTTTTTCAAGCACTTATAATTCACAGTGATATGTCAGGGCAAATTGGATCTATAGTTGTAGATAATGTAGCACCATTTATAGGTTTAGCAGGTCTTTGGATATTGGTTCTTATAGGTATGGTTGTATCGTTATTTGTTATTTTAGAAACTTCTGGATATAGTTTTGAAAATATATCAAAAAAGTTTGCGAATAATTCACCAAAAGAGCAGTCGGTGCAAAATCATAAAATTATGAAAAAAGTACCTAAAAAAATAGCTAAACATAAAGAAGTAGTATCTACAGAACAAAATTTATCAAGTGTAACAATAAAAGAAGTAGGGGATACAGCAGAGATAAAAATAGAAGAAAGTATTATTAATACTATCCAACCACAAAAGCAAGAACCTATTATAAAACAGCAACAAATACAAGAGGATACCCAAAGGATAATAGAGGAAGAAAAAAAAGAGTTAAAACAAAGACAAGAGTTAAAAAAAATAGATAAATTGGATAAATTAGATATAAAAAAAGAGGATAAAGAAGAGGATAAAAAAGTAGATTTAATAAAACAAGAGGATCCAAAACCAAAAATAAATAACAATACAAAAGAACCAATACATACTAATATAATAGTAGATGAACTAGAAGAAAATACAAAGTTACTTGAAGCAACAGTAGATGTAGGAGATGTAATAATACCTAAAAATTTTCAATTACCCCCTACAAATATATTTCAACAAGCACCAAAAGAGTCAAAAACAAAAGTAGATGAAGCTGCAATTGACCAAAAAATAGAAGATCTTTTAGAAAAGTTAAGAATGTTTAAAATAGAAGGCGATGTGGTACGAACTTATACAGGTCCAATAGTAACAACTTTTGAGTTTAAACCTGCTCCAAATGTAAAAGTAAGTAAAATCTTAAATTTACAAGATGATTTAGCTATGGCATTAAAAGCTACAACTATTCGTATCCAAGCACCAATTCCAGGTAAAGATGTAGTAGGTATTGAGGTTCCAAATGATTCTATGCAAACTATTTATATAAGAGAGATTTTAGAGAGTGAGCTTTTTTGTTCTGCTTCATCTCCACTTACTATGATACTAGGAAAAGATATAGTTGGAAAACCTTTTATTACAGATTTAAAAAAACTTCCACATCTTTTAATAGCAGGAACTACAGGAAGTGGTAAATCTGTAGGACTTAACTCTATGATTTTATCACTTTTATATAAAAATTCTCCAGATAATCTAAAACTTATTATGATAGATCCAAAGATGATAGAGTTTTCTATTTACAATGATATTCCACATCTTTTAACACCTGTTATTGTAAAACCAACAGAAGCTATAAATGCACTAGCAAATATGGTAGCAGAGATGGAAAGACGATATGTACTTATGGCAGATAGTAGAACAAAAAATATAGAAAATTATAATGAAAAAAGTAAAATACAAGGGTTTGAACCATTTCCATATATTGTTATTATTATAGATGAGTTAGCAGATCTTATGATGACAAGTGGAAAAGAGGTAGAAATAAGCATAGCAAGAATTGCACAAAAAGCTAGAGCTTGTGGTATTCACCTAATTGTTGCAACTCAAAGACCAAGCGTAGATGTAGTAACAGGACTTATAAAAGCAAATTTACCTAGTAGAATTAGTTATAAAGTTGGTCAAAAAGTAGATAGTAAAATTATACTTGATTCTATGGGTGCAGAATCATTATTAGGAAGAGGAGATATGCTATTTACCCCTCCTGGTATGAGTGGATTAGTGCGAGTTCATGCTCCATGGAGTGATGAAAAAGAGATAGAACAAGTAGCGGAGTTTTTAAAAGATCAAAGAGAAGCATCTTATGATGTAAGTATTTTAAAGGAAAAAAATGAAGATGGTTTTAGTGCTGCAGCAAAAGATAGAAGTGAGATAGGGGATCTTGATGAGTTGTATGAGCAAGCAAAACTTGTGGTTATCCAAGATAAAAAAAGTTCTATTAGTTATCTTCAAAGAAGATTAAAAATAGGCTATAATAGAGCAGCAAGTATCATAGAACAGTTAGAGATGACAGGTATTTTAAGTGAAGCAAATGCAAAGGGTAATAGGGAGATTTTAGTATGAAAAAAATAGAAGAGGAATATTTTGATAAAATTTTATCAGTTTTAAGTACAGATGAAAAAGATAGTTTAAAAAGACCTATAAAAACTTTATATGATCTTATAGATATCCTTTTACAAAGGATAGATCCTAAAGTATTAGCAAAAAAAACAGCAGATATATCAAGACTAATATCTTTGATGAATAGATATTTAAGTAGTGCTATAGATCGAAATGAAACAGGGTCTAAAAATGTTTCATTGATAAAAGATGAATTAGAATCTATAAAAGTAGATAATCTTACAAGTGAAGATCTAAATAAAATACAATCAAAATTAGTAACAGTAACACATAAAATAGCATCAGAGATGGATGATATAAATAACTCTTTTAGAGGTGAACAACAAAAAATTATACAATTAGAAAATAAAGTTAAAGAGTTGGAAGAAAAATTACAAAAGACAAAAGATGAAAATAAATTTGATTTTCTTACAGGAACATTAACAAGAAGGGTATATGAAAAAGAGTTAGAAAAGTTTGAGGAGAGATTTGTACGATTGCACCAAAATTATGCAATTGTATTTTTTGATCTAGATCATTTCAAACAAATCAATGATCTTTATGGGCATGATTCAGGTGATATAGTTTTAAAAACTTTTGGAACATTGTTATTAAAACTTACAAGAGAGACAGATATAGTAGGAAGATACGGTGGAGAGGAGTTTATAGCTGCTGTTCTTTATCTAAAAAAAGAGGAATTAGAAGGGTATGTTAGTAGAATAAAAGAGATAGTAACAAAATATAAATTTAAATTAAAAAAATTTAATATTAATATAACTTTTAGTGCAGGAGTAGAGCTTAGATCAAATAGCTCCTCTTTAGAAGAGATGATAAAAAATGCAGATATATTACTTTATCGTGCAAAAGAGACAGGAAGAAATAAAATAATTTTTTGGGATGGTACAGTTCTATAATTGTAGTTTATAAAATATAATAAAATTATAATT
>JAMOPZ010000079.1 GCA_027064245.1 Campylobacterales bacterium | reverse complement strand
CAAAAATCTCTGAAATACAAAATGTTGTCAAGGAGAATAAAAATTTCTTACAGATTATCGCTGTTCTCAGTGCTTACACTCAAAAAGAGTTAGGTTTTATGTGCGAAAGTTGAGTATAATAAGAATTATAATTATACTTCACTAAATACCTTCAGGGAAAACGAGGTTAGTAATATGTACACAAAAAACTTTAAACTTCAAACCACCAAAAACCAATGGGAAGAGTTTTGTAGAAATGTATATCAGCATATAAGACAAGACTGTTTAAACTGTAAGGTAGATGTATTAAAACATATAAGTCAAATTTATAATATGTCTATAAAAGAGTTAATAGATGATAGAGATGATAATTATTATTTAAGAGAATTTGTATTATATATGATGGTAAACTATTCAACTTTAAAAATAGAAGATATTGTTTTACAATTTTCAGATACAACTTTGGAAGGTTTAAACTGTTTAAAAGATGATAAGATTTTAGAAAAAAAATATGAAGCTCAAATCAAAATATTTTTTGATCAATTCAAAGATGAGTATATGCAGTTTATATTTGATTGTATGCTTAAATGTGAAGATTTAAGTAGTGCAGAGTTTTTTAATCAAAAGGAAAGATAAATATGAGAATAAATAAAATATATAATATTAAGTTAAATAATAAAAAAAATATAGACGAGATATATAATTTTCCTATTGTTATACAGTTATATATAGATATTGTAAATATAAAATTTCAAGCAAAATTACTTAGTTGGTCAAATGAGGTTCAAGATAATGTTTTATTAGAAGAGTCAAATATAGTAGAATTTTTATCACAAAGTGAAGCTTTAGATTGTATAAGATATTATAGATCTGTATTAGACAATTATATCTCTTTTTTATATAATACTATAAAAACTAAAGAGCAATTAGATTTGTTGATAAAAGAATTATCAAATCCTAAATTTATCTATACTAAACAACTTATCGATAGTTTTTCAATAGATACCTTAGATAAGATAATGAAAGAGTATTTTAAATCAACTGTTATGTTAAATATAGATGATTTTAATAGTTTTATTCCAGAAAAAATAAATGGTTGGTATGCTGAAAATATAGAAGTAGATGGCAATACAAAAGATGAAGAACCATATATTTTTTGTCATAAACTAAATCAAATCGTATCATCAGAAGAAGTTGTAAATAGAATATTTAAACTAAACCAGACATAAAGTTGTCATTTGCATATTATAAAATAATCATGCAAATAATTATAAGAAATGGTGGATATTGAAGAAAATAATAGATGTCGATTTATAAAATATTTTGATAATATAACTTATTAGCATACTACTATATCTGTACAAGATTATAAAAATAATATTTAGTATTATTCAGAATAAATAAAGATAATATTAAATACAATAAAATAAATATAAAAAGGAATAAATATGAATATATGGTTAATAGCTCCAGGAGCAAATGCAAAATACTTTAAAGAGTGTTATGAAAATGATATGATAGTTTTAGGTTGGGATAGTGTAGGCGATATAAAAAAATATGCATCAGTAGACTCTATAAAGACAGCATTACAAGAAAAAGATCCAGAGTATAAAGATAAAAATCCATCGCAAGCAGCAAAGATGCTTTGGGATTTTGGACATAAAGTTGAAGCAGGTGATTTAGTAATAGCAAGAGATGGTTTAACTAAACTTGTTGGTGTTGGAATATTGGGAGATTATATTCCTGCAGATTACGAAAGTAATCCATCAAAGATAGAAGAACATCATCAAGTTAGAGAGGTAACCTGGTTAAACGATCGTGTTAAAGAAGTGCCTTTTCAATTATCAAGAAACACAATAGTAAGTTTAAATACTTTAGATGAAGAAAAACAAGATACAATTAAGGAATTGATAAAAATTACTGAAGATGATAATGATAAATTAGCTAAATATGTGATTTATGGATCTGATAATAATGAGCAAGCTGAAAAATTAAAGAATATTTTAAATCAATATCCAATAGATGAAGATTATGAAGAGATTATTAAAAAATATATAGAATTAGCAGAATTAGGTGCTAAAATATATCAATATCAAGAAGATATGGGTGAATGGGGATTAATAGAAGATATAGCTTATGGTATATTTGAAGATGATTCTAATATTTATCCAAATCTATGGGAAGCATTAGTGGAATATGCATATTTAGACGAAGGAGAATCTTTAACAGAGTATGAACAAATTGAAGAAGTAAATATGTGTCTTTTTGACGAAGTTTTTGAAATAGGTAAAAAAGATTATATTGACGAACAGCTGGAATTTCTTTGGAAAATTTGTGAAGATGAAGGTTGTTAAATTAGTTAAATAGTACACATAATATGTGTACTATTTATTTTATAAATTAGGAAAACCTCAATGGCACAAATATGGATAATAGCACCAGGAGAAGGTGCAAAGTATATGAAAGAGTGTGTAGAACACAATATGATGGTTTTAGGTTGGGATTGTGTTGGAGATATAAAACAATACAAAGATAAAGACTCTCTTAAAGAAGCATTAAAAGAACATTGTGAAGAGTATAAAGATAAAAATCCTGCACAAGCTGCTAATATGCTTTGGAATTTTGCAAATGAAGTTAAAGTAGGAGATACAATTTTAGCTAGAGATGGATTAAGTAAAATTATAGGAGCTGGAACAGTAACACAAGAGTATATAGCACCAAATGATACTAATAATCCAAGTAGTATAGATGAACATCATCAAACTATAAAAGTACAATGGAATAATACAGAAGTGCAAGAGGTTTCACATCAAATGTCAAGAAATACTATTGTAAAAGTACATGGTGAAGATGAAGAAAAATTTAATAAGATTTTAGAAAAATTATTAGGAGCAATTATGACACCAGAAAATTACATAAAATTACTAAAAGCCCAAAATCAGATAATATTACAAGGACCTCCAGGTACTGGGAAAACAAGATTGGCTAAAATTATAGCTATAAATATGATAAAAGGTGATGATACAATTCAAGATGATGCTTCTAATGATGATATAAAACGAGCTTTTGATAGTTTGGATAATGCAAAGCTTATACAATTTCATCCATCATATAGTTATGAAGATTTTGTAAGGGGTATAACTGCTAAAATAGTTAAAAATAAAGATGGTAATAGTACTATTAGTTACGAAGTGGAAAATAAGATTTTAGCAGATATGGCACAAAAAGCTATAAATGATAAAGACAATAAACCATATATATTAATAATAGATGAGATAAATAGAGCAAACCTATCTTCAGTTTTAGGTGAACTTATATATGCTTTAGAGTATAGAGATGAAGCAGTTGATAGTATGTATGCTTTAGAAAAAGATGAAGATGGAAAAAGTGTAGAAATAGAGATGCAAAGAAAAATAACTCTACCATCAAATCTATATAT